>JAISWN010000175.1 GCA_031271075.1 Treponema sp. | reverse complement strand
CAGTACCGGGCGGCGGCCTGGGCCGGGGTGGCTACCCAGTTTTTCTGGGGAGGCATGGAACTGCTCATTTACGCCGCCTTTTACCGTTCCTCCGGCGCGGCCCCGGAAACGGCGGCCTTTCCCTTCGGGCAGCTTGCCGACCTCATCTGGCTGCGCCAGGCCTTCCTGGCCCTGGTGATGCTCTGGTCTCAGGATACGGATCTGCTCAACATGGTGACCAGGGGGGATACGGCCTACGAACTCTGCCGGCCCATTAGTACCTATGCTTTCTGGTTCGCCCGGCTTCTGGCCCTGCGCTTTTCCCGTACATTGCTCCGCTGTTTCCCCATCCTGGTGGTGGCAAGTTTCCTTCCCGAACCTTTCCGCTTTCATCTGCCTCCCGGCATCCTCCAGGGCCTTGTCTTTCTTGCCGCGATGTTCCTGGCCTCCCTTCTGGTGGTTGCCGTTTCCATGTACATCTACCTCATCACTTTTATTACCCTGGACAGCGTGGGAGGGCGGCTTCTCATCGGCGTGGGGGGCGAATTCCTTATGGGCGCCCTTATCCCCATTCCCTTCATGCCCCTTCCCCTGCGCCGGGTTCTGGAGTTTCTCCCCCTGCGGTACACCGCGGATTTTCCCTTCCGGGTATACAGCGGGAACATTCCCCTGGGCCAGGCGCTTCCGGGCCTGGGGATGCAGTGTTTCTGGCTTGTTGTCCTTGCCGCCGGCGGGATCCTGGGTTTCCGGATCATCCGGAAGCGGATTTTGTTCCAGGGAGGGTAACAGTTTGTTGCGTTTCCCGTGTAAAACCCCGGAAAATCGCCGATTAGACGATTTTTTACCCCTGCAACAGGGTTCCTAAGGTGATCTACTTTAACTACCTTGCCATGCATCTGAAAGCGGCGCTGCAGTACCGCTTTTCCGTCTGGCTTACCGCCCTGGGACAGTTCTTTGTCGCCTTCTTCGGCTTTATCAGCATCTGGCTTCTCTTTGAACGTTTCGGCAGTATCGCCGACTGGACTTTTGCCGAGGTCGGCCTCTGTTTCGGGGTAACCAACATTGCCTTTTCCCTTTCCGAATGTTTTGCCCGGGGCTTTGATTCCTTTTCGGGCATGGTCATCCGGGGAGATTTTGACCGCCTCCTCCTGCGGCCCCGGAGTACCCTTATCCAGGTGCTGGGCGCGGGGATAGAATTTACCCGGATAGGGAAACTGGTACAGGGCTTTATCGTCCTGGCCCTGCTGATCCCCTGGTCGGGGATCGTCTGGACCCCCGGAAAGATCGTTACCCTTACAGGGATGATCGCCGGAGGCGCGGCGGTTTTTACGGGAGTCTTTATCCTGGGGGCAACGGTCTGCTTTTTTACCCTGGAGGGCCTTGAGGTGATCAACATCCTTACCGACGGGGGCCGGGAGTTCGCCTCCTACCCCCTGCCGGTGTACGGAAAATGGGTGCGCAGGTTTTTTACGTTCCTTATCCCCTACGGCTGCATGAACTACCTCCCCCTGATGTACCTTACCGGCCGCGCCGAACGCTTCCCCCTGCTCTACATGCTCAGCCCCCTTTTAGGCTTCTTTTTCATCGTTCCCTGTGTCCTTGTCTGGCGGCGCGGGGTTCGTCATTACGCCTCAACGGGCTCTTAGACAATATGAGCGGAACCGGCGGCGGTTTAAGTCCCGGCTGTTACGGATTGGAACATTTTTTCATAGTCCCGGACAAGTTCCTGGCTGGTTTTTTGGGCGTCCAGATAGAGGTCAAACATAAAGTAAAGCCGGGGAAATTGGTAGTACAGCACTTTTATCAGATAGAACTCCTCCCCCTCCGCCTCATAGAGGAAGTTCATAATCAACATCCGGAACTTCCCCTGGATCAGTTCCCTGGCGGCGATGGAATCCACCTGGTAATAGATTTCCAGGTTCTTCCGGTACTCTTCCATCAGGTCAACCGGGTCCCGGGAAGCGTCGGCCTGGTTCTCAAAGTTAAGTTCCGAAACCGTCAGGGCCGTCTGCGAGAGGGGATCGATAAACTGGTAACAGGGATAATCCCTAAAGGGCTGAATAGGGGGGTATTCGGCGGCCCGGGTTTGCAGGGTTTGCAGATCTTCCGGGCCAATCGCCTCCATACCTTCGGGCAACACGATGCTGATCCCCAAATCCGGCAGGGGGGTGTTGTTTTTTGCCGCTTCTTCTTTTTTTGGGGTGCAGGAAACAAGGACAAACAGCAGGACAAGGGCGGGAATCGTTTTTTGAGCCCTCCGCCGGGCGGAGAGGCCCGGCCTTCGGCAAAGCCTCACTTAAAAATCCTGGACGGCGATATCCGTAAGGAATTTATCCCGGTATTCCAGGAACTGTTTGGGCGGGGTAAAGCGGTATTCGGTCCCGTCGATGGCGGCAATAAGGGTAATAGACCGGGCCCTGATGAGGGAAAGAAAATCGTCCCCCTTTATCCGGGAGCTAATCCGGGTGGTGCTATTCTCCGTATTGGCGAAAAGCCTTTCGATGTCAGAAAGGGGGTAGGCCGTACCGTCCCCGTCCAGGGAAAGAGCTGCGGGCACGGAGGGAACCTTCCCCTTATCCGTCTTACCGGTATAATTGAAAGAGATATTGTATACCCCCTGGGAACCCCTTTGGTACCGGTAGGTGATATCGCAGACCGCGCCGATTTCCTTTTTATCGCCCTTCCATTCCATCATGGGGAAAAAATACTGGGTAACCCCCCCCTCGGCGGCAAAAGTTACCAGGCTGGGGGTTCTTGTAGCACAACCACTCAAAACAAAAAAAACCGCCAAAAGGCAGGGGAATTTCAAAAAGCTTCGCATATTGTTTTCCATAAAAAAATTCGGGGTATACGGAAGCGCCATATACCCCGAAAAGGCAGCGTTTTTTAGTTGCCGGTAACGATCAGCGTCCTCTTGAGAATAAAGGGTTTCGTGTCAATACGTACCTCAACGGTGGCTATCTTGGTGATACCCCCATTGGCGGCGGCGCCGGAAAGGTTGTACTCCCCGCCCAGGGGGATACCGGCTATAATACCGTTAGGTAATACCAGCCCAAAGAGGTAACTTTCAGTACCCTCACCAGTTTTGCTGCCTACCGGGTTATCGGTAGCCGCATAAGGTACGGTAGTCGAACTGCAACCGGCCAGTAACAGGACGGCAAGCGCGAGAGCGCCAAAAACAATCTTCTTCATAAATCTCGTACTCCTTTTCTTATTCACCGGTTACAATGGTGGTAACAGTTAAATCCCGGAAAAGGGGGAAAAACTTTGAAAGTTTATACTCCCACTTTGTCTGGACATCGACCGTGGCTATCTTGGTGATTCCCCCGTTCTGGGCGGCCTTGTAGGCGCTGGCGTCAATAGACCAGCTAAAGGGAAGGATCCAGATAAAATTAACCGTTTCGGACTGCTCGCCGACCTTGGAGCCGATGGGGTTATTGGTGGCTTCCACCGG
>JAISWN010000144.1 GCA_031271075.1 Treponema sp. | reverse complement strand
TTCCCCCGCTCTTAATAGCCGAAGCGGAACGATCCCCGATTTTCAGGAAGGACAGCAGCCCCGAGGAAACCCCGCCGCCCGAAAGCCTCTCGTCCAGCGCCCGAATCCGGGAGAAGTTGCTCCCCGTACCGGAACCGTACTTGAAAAGCCGGGCCTCCCGGGTAAGGAGATCCATGATCCCTCCCCCGTTCACCAGGTCGTCCTCGATGGAGAGGATGAAACACGCGTGCGGTTGGGGCCGCCTGTAGGCGCTGTCGGATTTTACGGTGGTTTTTGTTTCCGGATCGAAGTAGTAGTGCCCCTGGGCGGGGCCGTCGATGCCGTAGACCGCGTAAATTCCCGTATTGAACCACTGGGGGCTATTGGGGGCGGCCAGTTGCCGGGCCAGCATGTAGCAGGTTTCGTCGTAGAAGGCCCTGGCGTCTTCCCCGGTGTCGAAGTAGCCGCTGTTCCGGCCCCAGTCCATCCAGGTATAGGCCAGGCGGTGGAAAACCTGCCGGGCATCGTGTTCAGCCCCGTCGGCGGGGATGCTCCGGCCCGGATCTTCCGCCGCTTCGGCGGCAGGGCCCTTGGGGGCCCATTTTTGCCATTCGTAGATCCTGTCCGCCGGAAGCCCGGCCTTGCGGAAGTACTTCTGGGCCATAATGTCCGCCGCGATCTGGCTCCAGAAAGCGGGGACGATCACCGTTTCTTCAGAAAAGATCAGTTTCCCGCCGGGGTCCCGGATCTCACTTTTCCGTTTTTCCCAAACTATGTCCTTATACGGGCCTGAACCCGGATCGGTAAAAAAGCGCTCCACTTTCATCCGCAAATCCTTTTTTGTCTCGTTAATCCCATTAGTATACCAAATGAGGCGGTTCCAAAATATCCGAATTTTGATATTGGCTTAACCATAACCGTTATAGGGATGAGGGTTCAAGGGCAGGCAGGATTGACCGATCCCAAATATCGCTTTATCTTGAATTTATGACCGGATGGGATATTTTGAACAATCTTATCAGTGTCTTTCCCCCTGTAGCGGCGGTACTCCTGTTGGTAGCGGCGGGGCTTGTCTTTGTCATAGGCTTTTCCCGGCATGGGATGAATTTCATCAAATACGGCTTCAAGCAAACCGTACTGGATTCCACCCTTGAGGAACGGTTTGATAGGCTGGAGGCCAAGCTGGACAGTGAAATCGGCAGCTTGAGAACTAAGCTGGACAGTGAAATCGGCAGCCTGAGAACCAAGCTGGACAGTGAAATCGGCAGCCTGGGAACCAAGCTGGACAGTGAAATCGGCGGCCTGAGAACCGAGCTTGAGTCCATAAAAGTAAACCATTTCGGACACCTTAAAGACTTCCTTACCGAGCTTACCAGCATCCTGGTGGACAAGAATGTAATAAACAACCAGGACAAGGCGCGGCTTGACAACAAACTTCGTGGTATGTAGTCTGCCGGCTTTTCTTGGAGCCCGGCGCAGGGGTGTCTTCGCCAGGCAGGCATGGCGGACGCATCTTCCACAAGGGACAGCCTTCCCTCGGTTCTGTTGCGAAGGAGCCTTTTTCTTCGTATTATTACCCTGTGGCTGGGAGAAAAAATAGTACCAAAAGTACCGGACGATCCTCCAAAAAACCCCTGGGGTTCTTGCTCTGGGTGATTTTCTTTATCGTAATAACCGGGCTTTTTCTGGTAAACCGGAACCGGATACAGGAAACCCTGGAAAAGACACGGGTTCTCGATCACCTGCCGGTAAGTCTTCCCCGGATAGGCGGAGGGGAAAAGGCCGGGGAAACGGAACAAAGGCCGGAGGAGCCTATCCAGCCCGCGCCGGAGTTGGTCGCCCGGCCGGAGGCCGGACAACCGGCAAGCGAGCCCTCCGCCGCCGGCCAGCCGGCCGCACCGCGGATCGGGCCACGGCCGGAGCCTCAAACCAGTCAGCCGGCCGCGCCGCAGACGGATTCCCGGTCCTCCTCTCTTCCAACGCCTGCCGGGCAGAATCCTGCGGGAAGTCCCCAGCCTCCGCAGCCCCAGCCGCCGGCGCCTTCCGCGGCGCTCCAGACAAGTCCGCCGCCTGCCGCCACCCGGGAACGGGCGGTTTATTTTGCCCGGATCGATGCGGAGGGGATTATCCTCCGTACCAGAGTCGTCCGCCGGCTCCCGGCTTCGGATTCCCCCATGATGGACAGCCTCCGGTCCCTTCTCTCCGGGCCAAACGCCGAAGAAGAACGGCAGGGGCTCAGATCCCTGATTCCGCCGGGGACCCGGCTTCTTCCCGCTACCACCGTGCGGGGAAACACCGCGTATGTCAATTTCAGCGAGGATTTTCAGTACAACACTTTTGGGGTGGAAGGTTACGCGGCCCAGCTCCGCCAGGTTATATGGACCGCCACGGAATTTTCCAATATCAAGGACGTGCAGATCCTGATCGAAGGCCGGCGGGTTGACTATCTTGGGGAAGGCATTTGGATCGGCAGCCCTTTGAGCAGGGAGTCCCTGTAATTCGTGTCTGTCCATAAAAGCCGGTTACTTGAAACGGCCTTTCAGGGTATCCTTTTTACCGATACCGCCCGGGCGGTCAGGGGGTCTATCTCCGCGATGAGTCCCCGGACACTATAGTCCGAGTCCCCGGACGCCCTGGCAACCTCCATCCGGTAAAGTATCTGGGTCCGGGCCCGGTCAAGGCATATCTTTTTATCCATACCGATAATGGCGTCCTGTATGCCGGTCATACCCAGATCGGTAATATACCCGGTTCCCCCGGGCAATACCCGCTCATCCGCCGTCTGGACATGGGTATGGGTTCCCACCACTACGCTTGCCCTGCCGTCCAGATAGTAGCCCAGGGCTTCTTTTTCCCGGCTGGACTCGGCGTGAAAATCAACCAGCACCACGGGCCCGCCCGCCGGCGTTCCGGCTGTTTCCGCCGCGCCCGAAGCGGTTTCGGCCAGGGCCTTCCCGGCGGCGGCCATAATTTCATCAAAAGTTCTAAAGGGACAGTCCAGGGCGCTCATATACTCCCTGCCCTGGAGGTTGATCAGCAGCCAGGCAAAACCCGCCTTGTGGAGAATAGTCCAGCCGCGGCCGGGACTTTTTCCGGGATAATTTGCGGGTCTGAGGATCCGTTCCTCACTATCCAGAAAGGGCCAGAAATCCCTCTTTTCCCAGACATGGTTGCCGCTGGTAACCACATCGGCCCCGGCGCTGAGAATCCGGCTGAGGTTCTCCGGAGTCATCCCGAAGCCGTCGGCGGCATTTTCACCGTTCACCACCGTGAAATCAGCGGCATTGCTCCGGATAAGGCCGGGAAGCTCCCTCTCCAGGGCCAAAAGCCCCGGCTCCCCTACCACATCGCCAACCAGGATCGCTTTTAAATACGCCACCTTACACTGCCTTTAAATCCAAGTTTAAATTTATCGTAACTATTCAGCCCCATAGGTCAACCGTATTCTCCTTCTGTCCGGCAAATTTTTCAAGATGCCCCGGAAAAGCCCGGTGAAAGTTTTGGCTTGTATACAGCGTACTTTTATGATAATATTGGTTCCAATGGCTATTACTGCGGTGACGTCTGTCAATCGGCGTATCAAACAGATACGTCAAACTTTAAAACTTTCTCAGGTTCAGTTTTCCCGGATTATCTCCCTCTCTAGCGGATACCTTGCGGGGGTTGAAGTAGAGAAGCGAAAAGTTAACAACCGGCTCATTAAATTGATCTGTTCCTCTTTCAACGTAAATGAACACTGGCTCCAAACCGGCGAGGGTGAAATGTTCCGGCTCCACCCGGACGAAAGTTTTACCAAGCTGGTAAATCTGTTTAAGGAACTTGACCCCAAATACCAGTCCTACATCCTGAAAGAAATTAACCTTCTTCTGGAGATGCAGGATCAGGAGATTTCAAAGCCCGAAATGCCCTGATTCGTGCCCAGGGGGAGCTTCAGGGCGAGGTCTGTTGATTCCGCCGGCTCCTCTGTCCGGGAGGCATCCGGGGCTCTCCCCAATTCAGGGCAAAGCCCCACAGGCTCCTAGCGGGCGTATTCGGTGATCCGGGTTTCCCGGATGATGGTTACCTTGATCCGGCCCGGATACCGCAGATCGTTTTCGATCTTTTTGGCGATATCCTTCGCAAGCATACGGGACTGTTCGTCGTTGACCAATTCGGTGTTAACCATGATCCGCAGTTCCCGTCCCGCCTGGATGGCGAAGGCCTTGTCCACCCCGGTAAAGCCGGTTGCCACGTTTTCCAGGTTTTCCAGGCGCTTGATGTAATTATCCAGCGTTTCCCGGCGGGCGCCGGGCCGGGCCGCGGAAATAGCGTCGGCTATCTGCACCAGTACGGACTCGGTACAGGAGGGTTCAATATCGTTGTGGTGGCTCCCGATGGCGTTGACAACCCGGGGATCCTCCCCCATTTTCCGGGCCATGTCCATGCCTATTTCCGCGTGGTTCAGATCCGAATCGGATTCCACCCCTTTGCCGATGTCGTGGAGCAGGGCCGCCCGGCGCGCCAGTTCCCGGTTACAGCCGACCTCGGCGGCAAGGATGCCGGCCACAATCGCCACCTCCCGGGAGTGCTGCAGCACGTTCTGGCCGTAACTGGTACGGAAATAAAGCCGCCCCAGGGCGCGGATAGCCTCCTGCTTGATGTTATGGATCCCCAGATCGAAAAGGACTTTTTCACCTTCCTCAAAGATCTTCTGGGATATATCCTTGGTAACCTTGGTAACAATTTCCTCGATCCGGGCGGGGTGGATGCGGCCGTCGGTGATAAGCCGCTCCAGGGCGATCTTGGCAATTTCCCGCCGCACCGGATCGAAACAGGAGATAACCACCGCCTCCGGGGTATCGTCGATGATGATGTCCACCCCGGTAAGGGTTTCCAGGGTACGGATATTCCGGCCTTCCCGGCCAATGATCCGGCCCTTCATCTCGTCGTTGGGCAGGGTAACGGTGGAAACGGTTACGTCCCCGGTAACCTCCGTGGCCACCCGCTGGATGGTGGTTACCAGAATATCCCGGGCCTTTTTCTCCCCCGCAAGATTCGCTTCCTGTTCGATCTTGTTGACCAGCGTCTGGGCGTCGTGTTTGGCCTCGTTTTCCAGATCCTGAATGATAAGAGCCTTGGCCTGTTCCGTGCTTAGACCGGAGATCCGTTCCAGTTCCGCCCGGTACCGATCTTCCTGGCGGCTTAAAGCATCTTCCCGCTCCCCACAAACCCGTTCCTTATCTGCCAGGGATTGTTCCAACCGCTCAATTTGGGCGGTTTTTTTATCTATCGTCTCTTCTTTTTGCAATACCCGGCGTTCATATCGCTGTAATTCAGCCCTTCGTTCCCGGGTTTCCCTTTCCTGCTGGTTTCGTTCGC
>JAISWN010000127.1 GCA_031271075.1 Treponema sp. | reverse complement strand
ATTCCTATTTTCACTGATAGCCCACAATTGGAGAGGCTGCTGCCTTGCGAAGGCTAAATATACTGATACGAGTGATTACGAATGATAAAGGAAAAGCCACGGAGGACCGGCGGTTGCCTTGGCGGTTTGCCTTGAAGGAACACGGAGTTTTGGTTACCAATCCTGGCTTATCCCTCTGTACTCTATACTCCGGGCTCGATACTCTATACTCCGGGCTTGATACCCATACTCTATACTTTAGATTCCCTACTCTGTACTCCCTACTCCCTGACTCCTCACTATACTCCGTGAAGAACTCTGCGCAAACCGTTGGTTAAATCTTCTCAGAGCCAGGCGTGATTGTAACACCGGGGTTTTCAAGAAGAAGCGCAAGGGATAGGAGGGGTGCGGAGCAGACCCGGCGCGTAGCGACGGGGCCGGAGCCTTAGCGGAGCCCCGGATAGCCCGGTTTTTTCGCGGTTTAGCGCGGAAAAATGCGCCCGAATTCGGGCTTATGAAACTATATTGGGGATCTTTAGAGGTTTTACGCGAAGCGCAACAGAGTGCTAAGGGGCCTGTCTGGGGGGGGGGGGGGTATAATTAACGAACGGCTAAACGCCGGTGGAAGGGAAGAAGACACATTCACAAATGCCGAAGCGAATGACAGGCCAGTTGTCATGGTATCCTCCTTTCCGTGAAAATAGCCCCGCCCTTAGGCATTGTAAAAAAGATAGCGCCGGTTGGATAAAAATGTCAAGCGATCAATTGCCTAAATCCCTTCTTTGTTGCATACTTTATTAAATGGCGGTAGACAGCGCTTATCCTAGTTTGCTTTCCCAGGCGCTCAGCGCCCGGATGGATTGGCTTGAGAAATCCGAGTTGGGGAAACTCAAGGAAGAACTCCGGGTTTTTCAGGCGTCCTTCGGGGTACTTTACAAGACCTACATCAAAAAAGGGCTTATCCACGAGGATCCTTACAAGCAGGAGGCAAAAATTGGGGAAATCGAAGTACCCGACACTTCCGCTTTTACCGAGGCCGAAAGGGTGGAGCAGCTCACTATCCGCCTGGCTAATTACGACAATCAGCTTGACTTTCTGGTGAATTTTTACCAGTTCAACGTGGACTTCCTTGCCCTGGATCGGATTAAGCGGATTCTGGGTTTGATAAAATTCATCGACTGGGTCCATCTTTCGGGAGATTCCCCTTTTCCGATGACAAAAGCCGTCTTTGAACTGAACCAACAGTCCAAAAACGGTCTTGATCCCTTAAACCAGAGCCTCTTTGTCGAGTCTCTCACCAAGTTGTCCACGGCTACCGGGGCGGTTATCGGTTACCTCAAGCTGCTGACCGATTATCACCGGGAGAGTTATAAGTTGAATCTGCGGGCCGCCCTGACCAACGATATGCCGGAAGCGGAAGCAAACCAGGGGGGTATTAAAAAGAAATTTGCCGCCGCCATGCCCGGCAAGCCTTTTTACCCGGATCTGGTGGATGAGCTGCTGAAAGAAGACTATTCCAAAGACGGGCCGGCTCTGAGGGAAAAGGTACTGAAAAGTTTACAGATACCGGATACCAAGCCCAAAGTGGTAAAGGCCCCGGTCTCCTTTAAGTCTATCCTCCTGGAGGGCCTTCAGGTAATAGGCAACTCTTCCGGCATTCTTACGGAAATCGCCGGCAAAATTGATGAAAATAAAAGTACCCTGTCCAGCCGGAAGAAGGGTCTCTGTGAGAAACTCCAGGATCTTGTCCGGCAGATACTGGGCAGGGAGCCGGAACCGCTTATTTACGAGCTGCAATACACCGATCCTGTCCGCAGTACCTCTGTGCGGGAAAAGTTGAACTACCATAACTTCCGGGTAGAAATAGACAAGAAAAGCCAGTTTCTGGTAAACTTCGCCAATCGCGGCAACTCAAAGCTTGAAAGTATGCCCGAGGAGCAGCTTATGCAGTTTCTGGATCGGAACATACGGGATGTGCAGTCTATACACAAGATCCTGGGCGCGCTGGACGATTTTTTCAAGGGTTCCGCTACCAAGGAAGAACGGGAGAAGATAAAAGGCATCAGACCGGAACTGGCCGCCTTAAAAAATTCCATTGTCAGATCGAACCAGCTGCGTCATGAATACAGTGCGCAAAAAGAAGAAGAAGAACAAATGAAACGGCTCGGCATCAGCCCGGGGGTTTAAAATGCGTATAAATCCATGTCTCTTAAAACTCTTGGTATGGGCGGTCCTGTTTTCCCTTGCCGCCTGTAAAACGGTTCCCGAACTTGCCCCGCCCCAGGAAACCGGAGCCGCCCCTCCCGCCTGGCCGGAGCCCCAAGTTCAGCCCCAGCCTGAAAAAACCCAACCCGGGCCGGAGCCCCAGGTTCAGCCCCAGCCTGAAACCCAACCCGGGCCGGAGCCCCAGGTTCAGCCTGAAGACCGGGAGGAGGAACCGGAATCTCCCCCGAGCCCGGATTTTGCCGAACCCCGGCCCAGGCCGCTTATCCGGGATCAGCTTACCGTAACCTTCGGCGGCGGGGATGTGGAGCTTGATTTCCGCAAGTCCTTTATCGCCAGCGAAGCCCAGCTTTATACCGCCCTCTACGAAGGTCTTTTTACCTACCATCCCTTTACGATGGAACCGGTTCCCGGGGCGGCGGAGAAATGGGAAATTTCGGGGGATAAAAAGACCTGGACTTTTACCATCCGCTCCAATGCCAGATACGGGAACGGCGATCCCCTGCGGGCCGAAGATTTCCGGGCCGGCTGGCTGTCCCTGCTGGATCCCCGGCGGGAATCCCCCTACTCCAGCCTCTTTGACGTAATCGCCGGGGCCCGGGATTACCGCACGGGAAAGGAAAAAGATCCCGCCCAGGTGGGGATTGAGGTTTCCGGCGAGAAGACCCTGGTAGTCCGCCTTACCACCCCGGCTTCCTTTTTTCCCGCCATGCTCTGCCACCATTCCTTCAGCCCCGTTCATCCCTCCATGCTGAAAAAGGAAGACTGGTCCCGGCCGGTTTCCAACGGCCCCTTTTACATCCTTGAACAGCAGAGCGACCGGCTGATCCTGGCAAGAAACGAAGAATACTGGGACGCCTCCCAGGTAAATTTAAGCCGGATTGTCGTCCGTTACCCCGAAGACGGGGACGAAGCGTCGGCCCTCTGGAATTCGGGGGAAGCCCGCTGGGTATCCGGGGACGTCAATTTGGACGCCCTTACGGACCGGAGCGGCATCCAGGTGAACCCCATGTTTGCCACCCATTACTACTTTATCCGCTCCGCGGAAAAACCCTGGAACGATTACCGCCTCCGCCGCGCCCTTTCCCTGGTTCTGCCCTGGGCCGAGCTGAGGGAAGGTTACTTCCTCCCCGCCAAAACCCTGATATACCCCATTCCCGGTTACCCTGAAATCCCCGGACTTGAAACCGGCGACGAGGAGGAGGCTGTCCGGCTTCTCAAGGAAGCGGGCTACCCCGGCGGTATGGGCTTGCCGGAAATGGTCATTAAGCTTACCCCTTCCCAGGACGCTGCCCGAATCGGCGGCCTTATGGCTTCTACCTGGAAGGAAAAGCTGGGGGTCCCGGTGAGGATTGTGGTAGTACCCTTTGGGGAATACTTCCGGGCACTGAAGGCAAACGATTACGGGGTGGGCTTCTCCACCTGGATCGGCGACTTTGCCGATCCCTACACCTTCCTGCAAATGTGGCGGCGGGACTCGAACCTCAACGATGCCCGGTACAACGACGCGGACTACGAGGAACTCTTGGAAAGATCCATGTCCGAAGAGGGAGAAAAACGCTGGGCCACCCTGGCGGAGGCGGAAAAGCTGCTCCTTTCCCGGGGCGTGGTACTTCCTATCTCCCACAGCCCGGCGCTCAACATCGTCGATATGGGGGAACTGGACGGCTGGTACCCCAACGCCCTGGATATACACCCTTTCAAGTACCTGTCCTTCAAAGCCAGCCGCCCCCTGCCGGGAGTGGCGGTGGGCGGCAATCCGTAGCTTAGCGCCTGTACCCCGGGCGGCCTATGGCCGCCTTGGAGTTTCGCGGAAACCGCCGGGGCGGTTAATTTCCGCAAAACTCCATGCATTTCCCCCGCACCCACATAAATGAGTTGCCGCTTGCCCGTTTGCGGTGCTCGCAGGCAAGCGGCAAGGGTTCACCGCCCGCCTTCCTCAAGGCGCAGGCGGCGCGGTTAGTCTTCGGTTTTGGTGAAGATATCCGCCCCTTCGTCGGCCTTATTGCCGCCGATCAGGGAGCTGTCGCCGGTGACGGAACCGCCTTTATTGATATATACGCCGCCGCCATCAACAGTGGCGGTATTCCCCGTTACTTTCGCATTCCCTTCCAAGATCAGTTTGCCATAGAGATCAATCCCGCCGCTGTAACGGGCGGTGTTGCCGGATACCTGTGCGGCATCCCGCAGGGTGAATGTGCCCTGAATGACCCCGCCGCCGCCGTTACCTCCATACTTCTTTTCATTGTTCTGGGTTGCGCTGTTGTTTTTGATAGAGGCTTTGCCTTCCAGCACGGCCTGAGAGTCGGGATCGGTCCTCAAGCCGCCGCCAAAGAGGCCCTCATTGCCGCTAAGGGAGGATTCGCCTCTCATGGTTAGTTTTCCGGTTCCCGCAAGGCTTACGCCGCCACCGAAACCGCCAAACAGCGTGCCGTCAGACTCCGTGCCCGTACCAGCAGTGTTGCCCTTTACCACCGAACGATCCTCCATAACAAGCCCGCCGGTGCTACCGACCAGTATGCCGCCGCCGTATGCCGCCTTGTTGCCGCTCACCGCCGAAGCAGCCCGCATCGTAAGCGAACCTGCCAGGTACACGCCGCCGCCCGAACCGCCAATGTGCGCGCCGCCTTTAGGCGCCTTAAAACGTATGGTGTTTTCCCTGATGGAAGCGCTGTCCCGCATAACCAGGGCGCTCTTCGGGTTTATGTATATGCCGCCGCCCCAGAATCCTGAGTTTTTCACGACAGCCGCGTTCCCTTCCAGAGTAACTTCCGCGTTTTCCGCATACACGCCGCCGCCTTGCCCGTCTTTCCCGTCATCGGTCATCCCCACATCATTTTCCGAGACCAGCGCGTCGTCCTTCATGAGGAGGGTCCCGACGGTGAATATGCCGCCCCCGGAATCGGCGTGGTTTTTGGTAACCAGCGCGTTGCCGCTCATGACGAGGGTGCCGCCTTTAATGACTAAGATACCGCCGCCGTACCTCCTTGAGTTGCCGCTTACCACCGCGCCCTGCCCCAGCGTAACGGTCGCGCCTTCGTTCACTTGGATGCCGCTCAGTTCCCCGCCGGTAATGGTGATGTGTTCAAAGCGGATACGGGAATCCCCGCCTGCGTTAAAAGCCTTCCCCTCTTTAGGAATTTGCAGTACCGCCTTGTCCCGCGCCGCCGCGTCCGGCTTTCCGGTAATGACGATCTCGGCCCCGGTATTGGTTATTTCGGGGAGCGCCGAGTTGAGCGTCCCCAGCACGGTAATGGTCTTTACCGTACTGCCGGATGCCGCCTCCACCGCCTTTGCCAGCGTTTTGAACGGCTTCTCCTCGCTTATTCCCGCGTTCTTGTCCTTGCCGTTCGCCCGCACGTAGTACGAGGTAACCCCGGTCAAGTCCACCGGCGCCGACGCGCATCCGGCCAGCACCACAAACCCGCATACCAAAGCAACAGCCAAAGCCGCCACTGTCCCGGCCCGCAGAGCGGGCATTCTTACATCGATCTTTGCCATTTTACCCTCCTATAAGGTAAACTGTGTTTAACACGGAGGAGCAAAACGCCCCCGCGTTTATTTGTTTTCGCGGCGGTTCCCATAACCAACGGCTATGTTGCCGGAACACCTTCCGCGTTGTACGCCGTTAATGCGCGTACTCCATTCCGTCATCCCCCGCAACCGGGGCCAGCCTCAATCCTTTGCAAAAACCTACGTCATATCTGCATCCTTACATCCCCGGTCATTGCGAGGAGCGAAGCGGCCGCAGGGCTATGCCCTGCTTCTGGAGTTTCGGGCGGGCGTTGCCCGCTTTCTCCGAAACTCCATGACTGAAAGGCGGGACCGGAATTACCAGGGACCCATGAGGGGACCCTCTCCGAACCGCTTCTCAATATCCGCCGCGACTTCCGGCTTCAGGCTGCTGCAACCGCCAAAAGCGTAGTCGCCAATGCTTGCCACGCTGGCCGGTATCGTGAGGTCAAGGGATCCACAGGCCAGAAAAGCATACTCGCCAATGCTGGTCACGCCTTCCGGTATAGTGACGGAGGTCAGGCTTTCACAGTTGGCAAAAGCCCCGCCGTCAATGCTGGTCACACCTTTCGGTATCGTGACGGAGGTCAGGCGGGAGAGGGCAAAAGCCCTGCCAATGTCAGTCACGCCTGCCGGTACCGTGTAGTCTGTTTTCCCGCCCTTCGGATAGAGGAGTAACGTTTTGCCGTCTTTGCTGAACACCACGCCGTCAATGTCTTTATACTGCCGGTTCGCAGCCGCCACGCTGATCACCTTCAGGCTCCAGCAAGCGGAAAAGGCATCGCTGCTGATGCTGGTAACCCCCGCCGGTATCGTGACGGCGGTCAGGCTGGTGCACAAGGAAAAAGCCTCCTCGCCAATGGTGGTAACGCCCGCCGGTACCGTGTAGCCTGTTTTCCCGCCCGCCGGATACGCGACAAGTGTTTTCCCGTCTTTGGTGAACAGTACACCCTCAATATCTTTATACTGCCGGTTCGCAGCCGCCACGCTGATTGCCTTCAGGCTGCTGCAACCGCCAAAAGCCCGCCCGCCAATGGTGGTAACCCCCGCCGGTATCGTGACGGCGGTCAGGCTTTTGCAGAAGGCAAAACCATACTCGCCAACGCTGGTCACGCTTGTCGGTATCGTGACGGAGGTCAGGCTGGTGCAAAAGGAAAAAGCACTCCCGCCAATGCTGATCATCCCTTTCGGTATCGTGACGGCGGTCAGGCTTTCGCAGCTGATAAAAGCCATCTCGTCAATGGTGGTAACCCCCGCCGGTATCGTGACCGAGGTAAGACTTCCTTTCGAGTTAAAAGCTTTATTCCCAATCTCCACAACCGCCTTTCCGCCGATGGCCGCCGGGATAACGACATCCCCGCCCTTCCCCTGGTACCCGGTAATCACCACGCCGTTCCCCTCCGCTTCCGTGGTAAAGTCGGTCGCCGGGGCTTGCGCGTAGAGTGCCATGCCACATACCGTCATGCACACCATCAATACGCATATCCTTTTCATCATATACCCTCCTACTGGTAAAAAACCTTTGTGTTACACGATTTGGATTATAAAAACCGGACAACGCCCCCTTTTGCGGCGGCTCATTGCAGGTTTTTATGTCGCATAACAAAACGTATATACGATCCTTGCCGTATACCCGTCGTAATTTTTGCGGCGGTTCTTTCTCAGGGAACCTGTCCCGCGCTGGTACGCCGCGTTTATGCGCGTACTCCATTCCGGCATCCCCCGTAACCGGGGCCAGCCCTGATCCTTTGCAAAAGCTACGTCATATCTGCATCCTCTTAATAGTGTTCAGTGATTAGCGCTTCCCCGTATTTTGCAGGACTTGCAAGCCAGCCACAGGCTGGCAGAGAACCAACCGGGTTCTCGAACAAGTCTATTTTTAGCCCTGGGTAAAATGCTCCCGGCTGCGGACGTTTTGTGTTCCCCCGTGAACGGAGCGTTTTTTCGCGGAGATAAAGCGGCCTTGTCCGGCCTTGAATCAGACCTGTCCGGGCGGACTATATAGTAGGGTGTTTTTACAAAGGCTGCGCTATAATGGGGGGGGGGGGGGGGGGGTAAATTCTTAAAAAAG
>JAISWN010000087.1 GCA_031271075.1 Treponema sp. | reverse complement strand
TTTATTTTCGAATAACACAACCGAAATTTTGTTAAAATGATTGCAGATGTGATTGCAATATCTTGTCATTATTGGTATTTCCTGATGGGTCTTGGTATCAGAAAGTAGTTGACTAATTCCTTATCCTGTAATAAAATAGAGTAATAAATCCCAATAGGGGATAGACAATATCATTGCTTGGGAAATGTTTACGAAGTTCGCCGACCCTATCCCCCACAGGTGACTGAATAGGAGTTACGAAATTTTTATGACCGATTTGACTATCTCCGCCTTGTCGCGGACGCTCCGTTCCATGGCGTTCCCGATATCGTCAAAATCAAATACATTCGTAACGATACTCTTGATATCCACCGCCCCCCGGGCAACGGCGTCGATGGCCAGGGGGTAGATATGGCGGTAGCGGAAAATCGTTTTCAGGGTAAGCTCCTTGTCCAGGGCCATGCCCATGGGCAGGGTCATGGAACCGGTCTTGCTGTAGCCCACGAATACCATGGTTCCCCCTTTCTTGAGGGCGCCTATCCCCTGGGCCGCCGCCGTGTCGGTTCCGGTAGTTTCGATAACCAGGTCTAATCCCCCTTCTTCCTTTTCCGCGATAACTTTAAGCGCGTCCCGCTCCGCGGCGTTGATCGCCTCCTCGGCGCCCAGGCTTTTGGCCTTTTCCAGCCGTTTGGCTACCACATCGGTGATGTAGACCCGGGAAACCCCCTGGGCCTTGAGGGCCAGCATGGATACGAGGCCGATGCAGCCCGAACCGGTAACCAGGGCCGTCTGGCCGATCCGCGCCCCTCCGGTCATGGCCGCGTGGAAACCCACCGCCAGGGGCTCGATCAAGGCGCCCTCCATGGTATTCACCTTTTCGGGGAGCTTGAAACAGAGATCCGCCTGGTGGGCCGCGTACTCCTGGAACACCCCGTCCACCGGGGGGGTGGCGAAGAAGATCACATCCGGGCAGAGGTTGTAGCGGCCGGTCCGGCAGAACTCGCAGTGGCCGCAGGTTTTTCCCGGCTCAAGGGCCACCCGGTCCCCCGGTTTCAGATGCTTTACCCCGGAACCGATTTCCACCACTACCCCGCCACTTTCGTGGCCCAGCACAAAAGGCGGCTTTACCACAAAATCGCTGATCCTGCCGTTTTCATAATAGTGGAGATCCGAGCCGCAGATCCCCACGTACTCTATCTTTACCAGGGCCTCACCGGGTTTTGGCTCCGGGATATCCCGCTCCACAAAGCCCATCTCGCCGATACCGGTCATTACCGCGACTTTCATCTTTCCCCGCATAGTTCCTCCTGTTCCGGACTGCTTTTAGCTTGGCTTGCCTCCGGTTCTTCTTTGTCGTATCATCCTACCATGTTTTTCATTCGGGAGAAACCATGATCATAATACCGGAGCGTCTTGCCTTATGAGCGGTAATACCTTTGGGGAGATATTCCGGGCTACCACCTTCGGGGAGTCCCACGGGCCGGCCTTGGGCTGCGTGATCGACGGATGTCCGGCGGGCCTCGGCCTTTCGGCGGAGGATATAGCGGCGGAACTGCGGCGCAGGCGGCCGGGCGGCGGCGGCATCTCCACCAGCCGGGCCGAGGCGGACGAACCGGAGATCCTTTCCGGGCTCTTCGAGGGAAAGACCATGGGAAGCCCTATCGCCATTGTGGTGCGGAATACCGGCCAGCGTTCGGAAGATTACGATGAACTACGGGATCTGTACCGGCCGGGTCACGGGGACTGGACATGGGAGGCCAAGTACGGCCAGAGGGATCACCGGGGGGGCGGCCGGAGTTCCGCCCGAGAAACCCTGGGCCGTGTGGCCGCCGGGGCGGTAGCGAAAAAGTTTCTGGCGGCCCAGAGGGTAACAATCCGGGCATGGACCGCCGCCGCCGCGGGAATAAGCGCCCCGGGCCCCGATGAGGAGGGCTTTGACTGGGAGGAGATTGAGCGGAACCCCCTGCGTATGCCCCAGGCGGAGGCCGCGCAAGCAGCCCTGGAAAAGCTGGAAAAACTCCGGAGAGAGGGGGATAGTTCTGGCTGCCGGATCTCCTGTATCGTCCGGGGAATCCCGCCGGGCCTGGGGGAGCCGGTATTCGACAAGCTGGACGCCCGTATCGCCGCCGCCATGCTCTCCCTGGGCTCCGCCAAGGGGGTGGAGTTTGGCGCGGGTTTTGCCGCCTCCGGCGGCATCGGCTCGGAACAGAACGACCGTCCCATACCCGGTGTCCGCCCCGACCTAACCACCGCCATACCCAGCGTTCCCACCCTGTACTGGAAAACCAACAAGGCCGGGGGTGTGCTGGGGGGGATCTCCACCGGCATGCCCCTCTCCTTCACCGTGGCCTTCAAGCCCGTTCCCTCCATAGGGAAAAAACAGTGGACCGTAGACCGGCTCGGCAATGAGCGGGAACTGGTCATCCAGGGCCGCCACGATGTATGCATCGCCCCCCGGGCCGTGCCGGTAGTGGAAGCCATGACGGCCCTGGTTCTGGCGGACTTCCTGCTTTTACGGCGGAGTTCCAGGCTTAGGAACCACACGGATCCTTATGAACTGTGCACAGTTCTTTAGGTTTTTTCCCCTTTCGACTGAAACTCCACATGCCGGTACCGGAAGAGAAGATCCCTAAAGCCGGGGTTCTCCAGGGGGGGAAGGGGGAAATGGAAAAGGTGGCTGGGACAGCGGTTGCCTTTGGCGGCGCAGTCCGAAGCGCCGAAACCGGGAACCGGCCTGCCCCCCAGTTTTTCCAGATCCCGGGCCAGTTCACATTCCAGGTTCCGGTAACTCATGATGGGAAGGGTCTTGATGATCCCGGCATGGGGGCAGAGGTAGTCGATGTGCCAGTGTTTTCGCTTTCCCACCTTTCTCGCATGGCGGGCCATCCGGGCGGACAGGTTTTTCCGGGCGGAGCCCGCGTAGATGTACCAGCCCCTCTCCAGGGAAAGCGGCCCCAAGGCGCCCGCCATGATCGTCCGGGATTCGGGGAGTTCCAGCAGAACCAGGTAGTTCCCCCCATCCGAGGCGGCAAGTTCCCCGTGGGAAAGATCCAGCGGAACCGAAGGGTTTACCAGTTCCGCCATGCCGTCCCCGTCGCAGCGGAGCAGGGTTGCGTGAACGGCCACGGTTTTTCCGTAACGGCTCAGGGCCGCGGCAAAGGCCGGATCGGTGTGGAGGTTGGGAATAAAAACCCCCGGGTCCCCGTGGAGGATCACAAAAAGCACATGACAGCGGTAGGCTTCCCGGCCCAGGGCCGCCAACTCCTCCAGATGCCTCAGGGCCCGTGCGCTGGGGGCGTCGGGAAACATGGCCGTCCCGTACTCCACCAGGGAACAGGCTTTTACCTCCACCAGATGCCGCAGACCTTTTGAGTCGATACACAAAAAATCAAAGCGGGAGTTTCCCGCACAGGAGCATTCCGCCCCCGAAGCCCCGCCTTCCCGGGGGATAAAAAATTCCCGGCGAACTTCCCGCAGTCCGGGGATGATCTTCCCCAGGATCAGTTTTTCCGCCGCCTGGTTTGCCCGGGAGGCAAAGAGGGGAACCAGGTTTCCCCGGTGGCGGAGGGCCGCCGCCGTCCAGGCGGTCTTGGGCTTTCCCCTTGTCTTGGCGGCCCCCGCTTTGACGGCCCCTGCCCCCAGGTTCCCCGTTCCATCGCCTGGAGCATCACCGGTTTCCCCGCCGCCCTCCGCGCCGCTTCGTCTTTCCAGTATCAACTCCGTTCCGGGGAAGAGACACTCGGTAAGCCGCCCCGGGTTGGGGCAGTGGCAGGCCAGTTCCTCCCCCCCGCTTTCGGCGATGATGAGGAAACGGTTGGGACGCCTGAGAAAGCGGGCGCTCAGATCGCCGCGAAAAAGCCGCGCCTGTTCTTTGTCCCGGGACATGGCGAATCTGTCCTCGTCCTCATATACTTCTCCTCCTCCTTTCCAAAATGGTTTCCGCTATTTCCGCGAAACCGTCGCCGCATTCCCGGGACGCCACGAAGGCGGGGAGGCGTTTGATAAGTTTTTCGTATTTACGGACATTCGCCACGGCGCAGGCCAGGGGGAAGCGGGCGAACATGGGCTCGTCGTTGGGAGAATCCCCGGCAAAGACCAGTTCCCGGTCTCCCGCGCCGGGCCGCCAGCCGAAGCGGCGGGAGAGGAAAGACTCGGCCATGGAGAGTTTGTCGTACCTGCCCATCCAGACATTCACATGGATGGACGAAACCTTCGCCTGGGCGCCCTCCTCCTCCGCGATATCCCGGATACGCCCGGCGGTACTCAGGGGCAGGACGGGATCTTCCTCGGCAAAATCCAGGGCCAGATCGAAAAGCCGGGCGAACTGATCCTTGGCAACCCGAAGCTCCGGAAACTCCCCAAGGGAACGTTCCTTAATCCGCCCAAGAGCCGGGTGATCGTTCCGCAGGGCGTTGGGGTGATACTCCGCCTTGAGTACCGGGAGCTTTCCCCTGCCGGTTTCCCGGGATTCCTCCCAAAAGGCCAGGGCGCCGTTCTCCCCCACCACCCCGTCCACCGGCCATTCCCGGGCGATAAGATCGCACCAGCCCGCGGGCCGGCCGGTAACGGGGATCACCTTGAGCCCCGCCTCTTTAAGCCTCCAGAGGGCCGTATACGCCGAGGCGAGGAGCTTCCCCTCCCGGGTAAGGGTATCGTCAATATCCATCAGGATGTAACGCAGGCCCGCCGCCTCTTGGGGGGTCATTTCAGAGACAGGCCGCATGGCCGCGGGTGAAGGGGCTTCGCCGTTTTTCATTTTATGAATCTAGCATAAAAACAGGCGGGAAAAAATCCCCGCTTATCGCAAATCGGAATTCTCAGTTTCAATAGTTGTTGAATTCGGAATTGTTGAATTTGGCATTGATGAAAGGGAATTGATGAAACCGAGAACCGCCGTGTTGTTATTCCTTCCCCTTTCATAGTATCTTCGATTGCAGAGAAGCAGAGTGCAGAGCGCTGGAGGAAAATATGGCTTTTTCACTAAGCAGTTACCCCGTGGTGTACCGGGGGAAATACGGCAAAAAAGGCTGGAAGGGGAAGTATATCGAAAAACCCCACGAAACCCCGGAAGAGGAGGCGGCCATGGGGGCAAAGGCCCGGAGCGCCCTGGCCGATTCCCGGAACTTTTACGATGATATGCCCCTGGTAAACTACACGACCCAGTACGGGCTGTCCTGTTTCGAGGGACTCAAGGCCCTGCCCCAGAAGGACGGGGGTCTGGCGATCTTCCGGCCGGACCGGAACGCCGCGCGGTTCTACCGATCCATGGAGGGGCTCTACATGCCTCCCTTCCCGGCGGAAACTTTCGTTAAAGCCTGTGTGGAAACGGTAAAGCGGAACGCCAAACTGGGCTTCCGGCCCAAGTATAACCAGGCCTGGGAAAAAGACTCGTTTATGAGCGCCGATTCGATCTATATCCGGCCCTTTACCTACGCCGAGGGGGGTATCGGGGTGAATATCTGTTACGAACCCTGGGTGATGATCATCAATACCCCGGTAAGCGCCTACTTTTCCGGTGGGAATTCCGGCGCGGTTGTTACCGACCGCATCCGGGCCACCCCACGGGGTACCGGCTGGATCAAGGCGTCCTCCAACTACGTGGTGGCGGCCCTGGCAAAGCACGAGGCCCTGGAAAAGGGTTACATGGAGTGCGTGTTTCTGGATGCGGGGGAGCATAAATACGTGGAGGAAGGTTCCTCCTGTAACATCTTCTTCTTCCTCAAGTCCGGTGAACTGGCAACTCCGGCCCTGGGAGACACGATCCTGCCGGGGATCACCCGATCCAGCATCATTGAACTTGCCCGGGACCGGCGGGTGAAGGTTTCGGAACGCAGGATTTCTATCGACGAAGCCCTGGAGGAAACCGTGGAGTGCTTTGTCAGCGGCACCGCGGCGGGGGCCACGCCCATTTCAAGCCTTACCTGGGGGAAGAAAAAGGCCGTCTTCAACAAGGGTAGGGTAGGGGAGTTTACCGCCGAAATCCGGGACACCCTGAAGGGGATCCAGTACGGAACCCTTCCGGATACCAAAGGCTGGCTGGTAAGGGTACTGTAAACCGGCCGCCTTTCTCCCCCGGGTTTGGGTGTCTGGGGAGGGTTGGCCGGGAACCGGAGGAATTATGAGGAACATTCTGCGCAACCTGTTGTTTGGGCTTCTCCTTTTTTCCCGGCTTCCGGGACTTTCCGCCGGGGAAGAGGCCGCCGGAACCCCGGCGCCTCCGGCAGCGGGAAACGTCATTGTGGCAGCCGAGGTAAGCGGCCTCAAGCGAACCCGCCCCCAGGTGGCCCAGGCGGCGCTCCGGAAATTTATCGGCCAGGACGCGGCGCGTATCGACCTGAACGAGGTGCGGGCGGCCATTCTGGACACGGGGATACTGGAGCCCCTGAATGTGGAGATCCTTGACGCGGAGGGGGGCAGGGTAATCCGGGCGGAGGTTCATGACAAGTGGTCTATTTTCCCTATCCCCGTCTTCTTTGTCGGATCCGGTGAATTCCAGGGCGGCGCCGCCTTTTTCGACGCCAACAGCTTCGGGCTTAACCACAAAACCGCCCTAACGGGGATGTACCGATCCGACGGTTGGATGGTCTACGGTATGTACGCCGCCCCCCCAAGGGGGGAACGGGTTCCCGGCTGGAGCCTCTCCGGGGCCTTTTCCCGGAACGAGCGGGAGGATCAGGATCAGAGGCAGGAAGAAACCCTGCGCCGTTTCGATCTGGATTCTGTAAGCGCCATGGGTTCTCTTAGCTTCCGGTTTACCGATATTTCGGGCGCTTCCCTGCGCTTCGGTTACGAGGGCCGCTTCCTCCGGGAAATCGAAGATCCCCTGCGGGCCCCGGAGGACGGCGCCCAGGGGCTGCGGATGGGCGCCGGGTTTTCCCTCAGAAAGACCAGTTGGGACGGATACCTCCTCTCGGAAAAAAGCGCCTCCCTGGGATACGCCTGGCTCCTTGGCCTTGATTCCCCCTCCTTCCAGTCCCTGAGTTTCAACGGGACTTTGCAGCACTCCATTTTCCCCGGATTCAGAACCGATCTCCGCAGCGGCCTGGCCTACGAGCCCGGGGCGGGGGTTCTTTTCGAATCCGGCCCGGGCAGCGCCAGGGTAAACATCCTTCCCCGATCCTTTTCCGCCCGGCACTATGCGGGCTTTTCCCTGGGAATGGAAAAGTACCTCTACAAGTTTTCCTTCGGAACCCTTTCCCTGCTCGCCGCCTGGCAGATGGTCTATTCCTACGGCCCCATTCTGGAGGGCCAGTTCGATCAGGGAATCGCATCATCCCTCTCCCTCTACCTGAGCAAACTCGCCATCCCCGCCCTGGGCGCCGGAGTGGCCTACAACCTTACCCATGAAAAGTTTCAGTTCTACTTCAGTATGGGCATGAGCTTCTAGGAGTTTGTAAAGTCTAAACAGCTTTTTATAGGGTAAGAAACGGTTCAAAATTAGTATTTACTTTGCCTGCAACCGGCAGGTTGATTTGGACTAAAACGCTTGATTACCTCATCTTGCAAAGGCGCCGCCAAAGGGGCGGTTCGCGGTAATTCAAAAGTTCAACTCCCCAGGCTGTCCTGCCCTGAGCTTTACGGTTCGCCCCTTCCCGTCCCGGCAGGATACGGCAAGTTCCCGGTCGATTTCCGAAACCAGGACGGCCCTCGTACTGCCGCTGTCCCAGAA
>JAISWN010000076.1 GCA_031271075.1 Treponema sp. | reverse complement strand
ATCCGCTTCAATTCCTCGACCCCCTGTGGGGGGTCTGCGGGATTTCCGCTTCTATCCCTTGCGCTCTGCCAAGCCTTGCGTTTTCCCGCTGGGAAACAAAGCCGCACTTTCATAGTTGTTGGGATACTAGGAAGACAGGGCGCTTCCCTATTTGCCGGTCAGGATTCTGCGGTACGGCAGTATTTGAATTAGCCTCTGCTATTTTACCACCATTACCTTGCGTATTTCGTCTATATCCGGCCCGACGATCCGGATAAAGTAGAGCCCCCGGGCCACCACGCGGCCGCCCTTGTTCCTGCCGTCCCAGGAGACGGCGTATTCCCCCGCGCCCTTGGAGGATCGTTCCAGAACCTTAACCAGGTTTCCGTCCAGGGTAAAAACCTGGATGGTTACCCGGCCGCCCCGGGCAAGGAGGTAGTGGAGAACCGCCCTGTCCCCCCGATCCGGGTTAATAACGTTGTTAAGAATAGTAGCGCCGCCGCGCTGAGAAACCATTTCCCTCAGCCTGAAGGAGAAGGGCTTTATCCGCCTGTACCAGGGAAGGGAAGCGCCGTCTTTGGCATCCAGCCGGGCGATAATCAGATCCCTGGAACCGCCTTTTTTGGCGGTGAGATAAAATTCAACATTTGTGTAGCTTAGCAGGTTTGAGCCGGGAATAGTAAAATTGTAAAGCCTGTTACCCGGCGCGGGAACGCCCACGGAACTTCCCGCCTTATAGGGGCGGGGAACCAGGGCGGTCTTATCAACGGAACTGTTTCCGTCGGGAAGCCAGAGTCCTTCCGTGCCGTGAAACGCCTCCTTGGAGCGGAATTCTTCCGGTATCCTTTTATCCGTGCTATAGCGGAGTTCAAGCCCCCTGATGCCGGCCGCCCAGGCGGCGTCGCTCAGCTTTGCCTGGACGGTTACATCCATATCCATAAGCTCCCCGGAACCGTCGAATTCAAAGATCCTGGTCCGGGGATCCGTGTTCGCCGCGCCGGTTAGATCGTGGGCAAACACAGGCAGGGCGAAGAAGGGATCTCCGGCGCTTGCCTGCGGCGGGGCAAGGAGCAGATCCGAAAGGCGGTAGACATAGTCGTAGCTTGTATCGTTGTTCATGTTGTAGTTTCGGGTAATCTTTGTCTCCGGAGCTCCCGTCCAGGGCGGCGCTATGTCTTCATAGCCCCCGCTTCGGCCGTATTCATATTTTCTGTCCTTCGGCCAAATAAGGTAACAGCCCGGAAACTGGCTCGATCCTATGCGGGGGGGATAGATAAACGAAACAGGAGGATCATAAAAATACCCCGGGGAAGAGGCCGCGAATTCTATGTTCTTCTCCGCGGCGATATCCTCCGCCGTCAACGGGGAGGGGGCTGTAATTTTAAACTCGGAATATTTGCCTGATAGGCTTGTAACCGGAACAACGGAGGCTCCCCCGGTCCCGTTGATCAACAGGGCCGCCTCAAAACCGGCGGCAAATTCCACTGGTTCGCTCATTCGGATAAACAGCTCGTTCCCGCCGGGCAGGGCCAGGGAATAAACAACCTGGGGCGGGGCGGTATCAATCGGCGTCTTGGCCGAATCCAGCAGGTTAAAGGGCCTGCCGGAGATGTCTTTAACTCCGGTAATATCCAGCACCAGGGGTCTTTCACCCGTATCGGGGAAATCCTTTTCCTCAAGTTTGATATAAAACAAATACCGGGAAAAAGGCTCAGTACCGGGATGGAGTTCGTAGCCCGTAACATTATAACCGGCCACATTGGCGCGAAAATCGGCAATGTCCCGGTTCATAGGCGCCCCGGCCTGAACCCGGATATGGTCGATTCTGCCGTTGTAATCCCAGTCCTCAGTAAAACTGTAGACAAGGTAGGGGGCTGACCAGCCAACGTTGTTGAGGGAACTAATCACATAAGAGGATATCCAATCACCGATGCGGGGTATTTTCATGTCTTTGGAAATCGTGGGCCGCAGCCAGCACCATTCTATTTCCGTATCTTTTAGGGCATCAAAAACAGTGTTCTTACCGGGATCGTAAAAGAGATTCCAGAATCTATCGGCGCGGTTGGCGCTAAGATAATCATAAAGATCATTCCGCGATAATTCGCCTGGCGGGAAAGTCTGCGAAGAATCAAGGCGGGTCAGTCTGCCGGCCGCCCCGTTTACTATACTGAAAACACCGCCTATGCGATGCCCGGAAGGGGCGGTCGTGTAAGCGGGATAGGGATAATTGCGGAATTTGATCGTCGCGCCGGCGGGATTGGTGAAACCAAGGTTATACCAGGTGGTAGTAACGCCGTCAATTTCCACGTCGGTGCCGGTAAATGCAACCGTTCCGCTGTGAGGGTTAAAAACGCCGTTTCCCGAGACATCTGTCTGTTTCCAGTTGCCCCCGACAGTAATGGTAACATCGCTGTTTTGATAGGGACCGGCATCCAGCCTGCCGTAAAGCTCCACATTCCCCGCAATAGAAACAGTCTTGCCCGCGGGGCAGTCTGCCGTCATGGCGAAGCCTTGCGGGATCTTTACATTACTGTTAAACCAGACATTTCCGCCGGCGGAACTTACTGTGGAATTTCCTGCCAAAATAACACCATCAGGCGCGGTGGCAAATGTAATATCTCCCTCCGTGCTTACATCCGCCCCCAGGGTAACGGCGCCGCCCCGTATGTCCGCTGTCCCAAGTCTGCCGGTATTGTCCCCCAGGTCTCCGTTCAGGGTGATGCCCCCTGTTCCGGCCTCAAGGGTAAGATCCTCCCCCGCCCCGCTCACCGGCCCCCCAAGGGTGATACCGCCTATGCCTGTGCCGGTGTCCAGAGTTACCCCCCCGGCTCCGGAGGCTAAAACCAGACTCCCGGCAACCGTAATATCCTTATTGTTAGTATAGATGTTTCCTTTCAGGCTTGTCCCGCCGCCGCTTATACTCACTTCCCCCAGCCTCACGCCGGTACTCCCCAGGTCTCCGGCCAGATCGATATCCCCCATCCCCACAGTAAGGGTAAGAGGAGGCTCACCGGCCCCGCTCACCGGCCCCCCAAGGGTGATACCGCCAATGCCTGTGCCGGTGTTCAGAATTACCCCCCCGGCTCCGGAGGCTAAGGTCAGACTCCCGGTAACCGTAATATCCTTATTGTTAGTATAGATGTTTCCTTTCAGGCTTGTCCCGCCGCCGCTTATACTCACTTCCCCCAGTCCGGCGCCGCTGCCCCCCAGGGCTCCGTCCAGGGTGATACTCCCCGTCCCCGCAGTAAGGGTAAGATTCTTCCCCAGGCCGCTTACCGATCCCGCAAGGGCGATGCCGCCTGCTACTGTACTCAGCGCGGCATCATCGGCAAGGGTTACCCCGCCCCCGATCTGGGTAAACCCGCCGTCTCCTTCTACCTCGGCGTTCAGTGTAAGAACCCCGCTGTTACTTACCGTTACCGCTGCCCCGGAATATACACCCTTCAAACCTACCGCCGATCCGGTAACGTTTACCGCTCCCAGCCTGACTACCGGATCCCCCATATTCCCGTTTAAGGTAACGCTACCGCCCGTCCCGGCGTCAAGGGTAATGCCGTTGGCGCCGGAAGCTGCCCCTTCAACAACGCTTCCGATAGTAATCCCCCCCCTGGCGCTTACCGAAGAATCCCCGTTCCCCTCAAGGGCGGCATTTGCGTTACAGACAAATTCCGCGTCTCCCAGATCTATAGTAACCGCGTCATGAAGCACTAAGCCGCCGCTTCCCGGCTTGAGCTGGAGAGGCTTGTCCAGAGACTTGTAAGTTCCAATAACGGTGATAGTTCCTGATGCCCCCGTTCCCGCCCCGTTGTCAGCCGTCAGTTCTATTGGTGTCGTACCCACATTGTCGAGATAAATATTTCCCTGATGCGTATCCCTGCCGATGAGATACAAACCGGCAGTAATATCGCTCCAGGATGATGAATACCAAACATCTATAGAGATCCCCAAAACGGTTCCGCCGGAAGAGGGGCCGTAGGCAATCGTTTTAGTTACGGTTAAGGGGCTAAACCGGACTGCCCCTGTTCCCGCGTTGATGCTGTTAGAATTATTCGTAATAGCATCCGCAATTATTGTTATATTGCCGTTCGATTTTGTTGAAAGATCGGCCGTGCCATCCAGAATCAGGCCGCCCGCTTCTACTGTCAGGGCGCCGGCCGCCACATCATCGTGAAAAGTCAGCGTCCCGGCCGCCCGGACGGTAAAACCCTGGGTTCCTCCCAGGGCTCCCCAGAATTCCAAATCCCCGCCGGGTCCGGTTACCTCTACCGTTACCGGGCCGGTGCTGCCCAGGGTTACCGCGTCCGTGAGATCCGTTGGAGAATCCCCGAAGACCAATGTATTCCCGGAGCTTAGGGCCGCACCGCGTATTGTCGCCGGGCCCTTGATGTGGCTTTGAGGACCGCCGTTCCCGCCTATAGTAACACTGCCGCCGAATTCCACTTCCGTTCCGATGGTAATAACACTATTCGTCATCAAAGTACCGGCAAAATTCACCTTTCCGGTATTGTAGGCGCTTTCTATGCTTATCGCCGCCCCGGTTCCGCCGCCGATGGCATCGGCCGGGCTTGTTCCGCCAACCGCTCCGGCAAAGTTTATGCCGCCGGTTCCGGCTTTCAAGGCCAGATTTTTATTTCCCTTAAGGGGGCCGGTAAACTCAATATCTCCGGCTCCGGCGGATGTATCCAGGGTCACATCAGCGCCCAAGCTTACCGCGCCGTCCAGGGTTATTTTCCCGCCGCCGTTTGTTATACCAAAGCCCAGATTTATCTCCTTGCCGGCGGCCAGTGTCAGTTCCGGCACGGAAGCAGTGATAGTAACTTCAACGGCAAGCGCATGGGAGGAATCCGCCTCAATTTGGAGCCTTGAAGCGGCAATAAGCTTTGACAATTCCACGGCGCTTATTTCATCACCAGGCACGTTCCCAATAGTCAGATCCCCTGTTCCGGTAAGGGAAATATTTGCAGCCTTCAACTCCGCTGCCGGCGATAGAATATCAAAATCGGCGGCGGTTATGGAAAGATCGCCAAGAGACGCGCTACTCCCCGCGTTTCCGCCAAAAGTTACATTATCGGCCTGGTTTATCGTCAAATCATGAGCCCCGTCAACAGTGCTGGTAAATGTTACATTCCCGCCGCCGGAACTTACCGTAAGGTCCGCGGAAAGAGTAACCGGATTGTTAAACCTAATATCCCCGGCCCCGCTTACACCGGCCCCCAGGGTAATCCCGGCCCCGGTAAATTCCACCTTGCCCCCCGTTGAGCTTACCCCGTCAGTAACGACAAGATCGCCGCTCGCGGCAAGGGTAATTCCCCCTCCTGCCTTAATCCCCCCCGCCCCTATGGTGAGATTCCCGCTTTCCGTAACATTTACAGCCCCCCCGGCGGCGGCGGCGCTCGCCGTAAGCGAAAGCCCTCCCCCGGATGCGTTGTTAAACGCTATACTACCGTTATGCGCCGTCAGATCCGCGGATGTCAAGGCATTAGACTGCCCCAGATCGATGCCCACTGAGCCGCCGGCGGAAATCGTAATACTACCGCTTACAATGCCGCCCTTTTGGGTTACATCCCCGCCGGCATCAATAGTAATACTGCCTATAATACTGCCCCCGGCCTGGCTGAAGTTCCCAACGCTGCTTATGCTGCCCCCGCTTGAAGAAACAGTTCCCCCGCTCGTGAGCTCCCCGGAAGCAAGCGTCCCGTCACCCAAATCAAGGGTGCCATTAACCAAAACAGTACCGCTAACGGTTAAAGTAACACTGGAACCAAGAGTCAGGATTCCCGGAGATTGGATAGCAAGAGAACCAACAGGCTGATTTAGCTTTGCAGTCAAAACAGGATACTGCGACGGGTTGTGTGAAGCAGAAATGATCACCTCATCGTCAATGCCGGTATTTCCGGGAAAATCGCCGGCCGGTGGCTGATGGGTCCCGTCTTCCCAGTTATTAGGATCATGCCAGTCCCCAGTCACACCAACCCAGGTATATGTGGTCTGCGCCCCCGCCGCCAGGGGAAGCAGAAAGAGCAAAAGGGCTGGGATAAAGGGTTTACATATCATCTCATCAACAGGCTAACCGTAACTTTTTTTGCGGGAAAAAACAGGGGAAAACAAACCTCTCTCTTAATTCTTAAAAACCGGAATAGTCCCGGAGTCAAGGCCGCTCAAACCGGCGACCCTCAACCGGCCTCTCCTTCGCCAGGGCCTTTTTCATAATCTCCGCGGCCTTTTCCGGCCTTCCCCGAATTTCACCCGGCCTTTCCCACAGGGCGGCCCAGCCCATCTCTCCAAGCAACCGTTCCATACTTACCCGTTTCATCCCCTACCCTCCTTGCGGCCCCCCATTGACCCCCAGCACCGCGCCGGCCTTTTCGTCTCTATAAGCCGCATAGGTATTACATCACCTTTAATATACTAAAGTCCGGGGCATTCCTCCACAAGCGCCGGCCGGGAGTTTGCTGCGCTTCGCGCTTAAAATCTCTAAAAAACGCCGGTTAGGCGCCGCCCATGAGGCGATTTTACCTTGCAAACTTCGCCGAACCTTCGATTCGACGAACCAAAGGTTCGCAGGGACCCATAAATCGTGGTTTATGTTTCCACCCCGTGGAACTTGTGCGTAAGCAGCCTAAAAATGGCGGAGTTATGGTTTAACGGAGAATTACGATGCCATTTTATGCAGCGCCTACAACGGTAACATAAGCCTTCTGCAAGAGGTTATTGAAAACGACGCCTGTTATGAATTTGCCCGGTCCGCCGCGGTAAAGGCATACGCCTATATCGTCCGGGACGAAATTCCCGAAGAACAGTACGCCATGCTTGAAAGCGTATCCAAGACGCTGGGGCGCATGGGCGCTTAAGGTACTTGCATCTCCCCTACCGGGTATCCCTGTTTTCCTCATAGATCTTGTTGAAATCCCCGGAGATGATGCCGAATACATTCATCAGGTAGGGGTCAAAGTGGGTACCCTTTTCCTCCATCATTTTTGACACCGCCACCTCGTGGCTCAGGGCGGGTTTGTAGCTCCGCTCCATCCTCAGGGCGTCGTATACGTCCGCTATGGCTACTATCCGCGCCGAGAGGGGGATCATCTCCCCCACCAGTTGGAAGGGGTAGCCGGAGCCGTCCCAGCGTTCATGGTGGGCAAGGGCTATCTCCTTGGCCATGGGGTTGGGGTAGGTGGAAAGGATGAAGGCGCCGTTCTTGGTATGCTCCCGCATCACCGTCCATTCCCAGTCCGAAAGGGGCCCCTCCTTGTTGAGGATGTCGTCCGGGGTGCCTATCTTCCCCACATCGTGCATGGAGGCCAGGAAGCCGATATTGTCTACAAAGTCCGCGTCCACCTTGGGGTACTGTTTCCCCAGGCTGTCGTAGATCTGCTTCGCCAGACGGTGGGAATAGTAATTTACCCGGGTAATGTGCTTACCCGTGTCGTTGTCCTTGAGCTTGGAGGCCTCAAGGAGGCTCAGGAACACCGCCCGGAGGAGCCGCCTGTTTTCCTCGGTAACATCGTCGAATATGACCAGAAATTCGGAGGGCTGCCGGGCGTTTATTTCCGCGGGAAAGACATACACCCTGGTCTCCCGGGTTACCACATCCTGGGACTTGAACTGGGTTTCCCCCTTCCAGGAGTAGCCGTTCTTTCCCTTGACGATAGTTTCCCGGATACTCCTGATATCAGCCACGGCGAAGTACTTTCCGAAAATATCAATGAAGTACCTGCCCGCCAAACTGGAGAAACCGGGAAAGAGCCCTTCGCAGACCGAGTTTGCGTATACGATTTTAAGGTTTTGATCGAGTATGAGAACAGGAAAGATACTGGTCATGACAGGATCAGGATTGCGGGAGAATTTATTTACCGAAACCGCCAGCAAACCACGAGGCTTTCCGTCAGGCGGGGTTTCCGCCACTTCCTCAAGCTCAAGCGGTTCAGGGATGTCCTCTGTTTCCAATTCTTTTTCCGTCATACTCGTTCAAAAAACAGGGAAGCCTTAAACAGCGAAGCCTTCAGTTCCTGTTCAGGTTTTAGAATTAAGACCGGATTTTAGTTCCGCGTCACTTGGACGGATATATTCCGGGCCGGAAAAAACATCGTCAAGCCCATTATTTAACAAAAAGGTATCTTTTGCAAGCTTTAAAAGTTCCCCGGCCCGGCCCCTGCGGCCCAGGGGATCGATACAAAGTTCCGGTTCCGCCGCCCCTTCCGGGAAAAGGGGGCCCAGGCGGGAGGCAAGGAGGCCCGCGTCAGGCCCGGTAAGGATGACAGGGCAGGGCGGTCTTTCCCTTACCGTCCGGTTTAACGTCCGGGCAATAAGCGGGGCTTCCGCGTCCATATCCGGGCAAAGCCGCAGTCCGCCTGAGTAAAGGGCGGCGAAGAAGCTGTTTTTTTTCGCGTCTATGGCGGGAAGGACGATGCCGGGCCAGACGGAGAGGGAGGCGGCCATACAGTCCAGGGTGGGCGCCGTTACCAGGGGGATACCCAGGGCAAGGGCGATACCCTTAGCCGCGGCAAAGCCGATTCTGAGGCCGGTAAAGGAACCGGGCCCCTTCATGCAGGCTACCGCGTCCAGATCCCCCCTGTCCATGCCGGCCTTTCCGAAAAGGGTGTCCACAATTTCCATGAGCAGTTCCGAGTGCCTGAGCCCGGCGTCCGCCTCGAAGTACCAGGTCCGCTCCCCCGCGGAAAGGGCCGCCGACAGCGCCGCCGACGCGGTATCCAGGGCAAGGATATTCGGCGGCCTCCCGTCCCGCCGGTTTTCAGGGATCACCGGCTCTTTCACCTTTCTCTCCCGTCCATCCCCCAGACGCGGAAACGGCGCCTTTCCCCGTCCAGAATCTCAATTTCAACGAGGATGGAATCCGCCGGCAGGGAGCCGGGGATCCTTTCGCTCCATTCTACTACGGCGATCCCGCCCCCGTAAAAAAGCTCCCTCCCCCCCAGGGCCTCAAAATCCCCATCCCCCTCAAGCCGGTAAGCGTCAATGTGGTAGAAGGAAATTTTTTCTTTTGTCTCGTATTCGGAAATTATCGTATAGGTGGGGCTCTTGATCCCTTCCTCCACCCCCAGTCCCCGGCCAATGCCCTTGGTCAGGCAGGTTTTTCCGGCCCCCAGACCGCCCCGCAGGGCCACCACGCTGCCGGGGAGGAGCTGCCGGGCGATGCGCTCACCCAGGGCGGCGGTCTCCTCCGGGGAAGCGCTTATCACCTCAAACAGGAAGCTCTCCGGTGGAGTCCATGCTGTCCAGTATTTTTTTCAGTTCTTTGTTCAGGGGAACAAGGGGATAATCCACCTTATCCAGAAGGCTGACAAGGATCTCTTTGTGGCCCGTAGGCTTAATCTCTATGGAAAAATCAATACGGGCCTCTACGGATTTGTTGATAAGCTCCATTACCGCCGTCCCGGTATAAAACCTTCGATAATAAATCGGAACATCCTTCCTTACCACATCCTTAACTTCAAGGATCTTCATATTTTTCTATACGCCTGCCTCTATCGGATTTTGCAATACCTTGCTACTGTGCAGTTTATACATCGGTGTAGTCAAATACAAGGGTATTGATTGCGTTAAGCGATTTTCGGGAAATTTTGAGGAATTTGATGTGCATAACCGTATCCAGACCGTTCCGGTTTGTCCGCAGCGCCTGTCCAAGGGCGGCAACCGTTGTTTTATCCTGGGCAAATTCGATTTTAAGCCTGGTTCCCGATGGTACGGACGCCTTGGTCAGTATGGAGCAGCCGCCGATGGAGATGTCCATGATGCTGCCGCTCAGTTTCCTCCTATCCACCACCATCCTGGTTTTATTCCGGGAGCCTGTTTCTTCCACACGCACAAAGTAAAAAGTGGCGGGGATACTGATATGCCGCCGGCGGAAACGCCGCTTGGAGGAACCGCTTATCTGGGATGAATGGAAAATCTGTACCCGGGGCCCTTCCGGCCCGTTATTGAGGAGCCCCGCGACCCGGCTTTCCACCGAGAAACCCTTGCTGGATTTGCTGAAGAACGAGAGGCTTACCTTGGTATTCTGGGCCAAAGGCACGGGGGAACCCATGTTTCTTGGGTGTTCTACCAAAAGGTGGTTTCCCTTGGCGGAAATAACCTTAACCGGGTAGTCATTGCCGTTTATCATGAATATGGCGTCGGTCTTATCGGGAATCTGCCGGGTGGAGCTGATGTTGTTGCCCTCCATGACGGCTTCCAGGATATTCCGGGTGGAGTAGAGGACAGAGATTTTTTCCTGGGCGTCTTCCTCCGACCTGGCGGATCGCTGAAGAGTCCGGTATGCCCGTTTGAAGTGCCGGTCTAAAAGTTCGGGGGTCCGGAGGGATTCTCCCGGGTCAGTGGCGTTGTCGTTTCTCATGACAAAGTCCAGCATTTTCTTCTGGGCTTTGTTCAAACCGATGTCGCGGGCCGCATCCCGTATGGAGGATTTGCTGTACTTGCGTTCCGGCTTGGGAACCGTGACGGTCCCCCTGGTAAAGATCGGGGATTTGGACTTGGCCTTTCTCAGGTTTACGATCGTGAAGACGGCGATTACGAACCCCAGGCCGATTCCAAAAAAGAGTACATCCGAAATTCCGGTTTCTTTGTAAAATTGAGGCAGTTGAAGCAGATAGAGCGAGACGCCGCCCATGTTTTCTCCTCTGGGACTTTAGGCCTCTGGCGAAAAGGCGGAATAGAACTTGAGAAACCGGGGGGCCAGCTCATATTCGGCCAGATCCCCGACCAGAACCGCATCCTTTTCCTCGTAAGCCGCCGCCAGTTCCCTCAATAGGGACTCAAATTCCTCAATATATTCAAACAAAGGAACCCCATCCACAGTTAACGTTTCGGGGGAATATCCTTCCAGCTTTAACAGGCCAAGGAGTCGGAGGAGCTTCCCGGCGGCGCTTGAAAAAAGCTGAATCGTTTCCGCGGCCCGCCCGTCCTTACCGGTTTGAATATCCAGGGGCAGCTCTTCAAGCCGTCCGGCTACCACCCTGACCAGGGGGCCTGAAGCGGCAATCTCCCGCCGGGGATCCTCAAGTTCCCTTAAACGTTCCCGGATTATTTTTTGCAGATCCCCGGGCCCCGGGCCCCGGCCGGAAAAAGTTCCATCCGCCAGGCTGTACAAGTCGCGCATGTACTCCGCCAGAAAACAGCCACCGGGGCTCTTCTCCCAGTTTTGTTTAAACGCCACCCTTTCCCCAAAGGAACAATCCGGGAATTTTTCCGTTTCCCCATAGAGTTCGCCCAGAGCTACCGTGGCAAGCTCCGCCCAGGAACTGGTGGACAGGTTCACGGCGCCGATTCCCGCCACTTCCCGGTTGAAGAAAGATTCCAGCGAGAGGGGATCGGCCTTTTCTCCGTCCACTTCCAGTCCG
>JAISWN010000347.1 GCA_031271075.1 Treponema sp. | reverse complement strand
CCGCGCCGCAGTCCGTCGCCGTAGCCCAGGGGGATGGTAGCTATCAGGGTATCTTCCGGCGCGATCCAGGTGCGGCCGTAGGAGACCGCCTCTCCCCGGGACAGTTTTTTTATCAGGGTTACCGCGCTGCGCAGTTCCATAACCGGCTTTACCGGAACCGCGCCCCCCGAACCCGCCGGAGGGTAGCCGTAGAGCAGGATGCCGGGGCGGACCATATCAAACCAGGAATCCTCGTGGAACACCAGGGCCCCGGAATTGGCGGCGTGGACAATGCCGGGGTCAAAACCGGCGGCTTTAACCGAATCCACCGCCTCCCGGAAACGGGTAAGCTGGGTCTTCGTGTAGGCCCGATCCTCCGGGGCCGGGGAATCTGAAACAGCCAGATGGGTGACGGTCCCTCCCAGCCTGAGTACCCCGGTAGAGACGATACGGGCGGCAAGCCCCGCCGCCTCGCCGGGACGGCAGCCGGCCCGGCCCATACCCGAATCGATCTTCAGGTGAACCACCGGTTTCTTCCCCCTTGCCTCGGCGGCCCGGGCAAGACGGCCGATAAAGTCAATATCTGAAACAAAAGGGATCAGATCCAGGCCGATGAATTCCGAAAATTCTTCCTCCAGGGGCTGGGACAAGAGCAGGATGGGCGCTTCTATCCCCCCGGCCCGCAGTTCCGCCCCCTCCTGCACAAAAGCCACCGCCAGGTACTCCGCCCCGGCTTCCAGGGCGGCCCGGGCAAGGGGAAGGGCCCCGTGGCCGTAGGCGTCGGCCTTAACCGGAACGCAGAGCTTCGGCCCATCCCCTACCCGTTTCTTCACGGCCCGGATATTTTCGCGGAACAAATCGAGATGTATAAGGGCGCGACTCGCTCTCATAAGCCGATAATATGCCGATACCCTATTACCCGCAAGGCGGCGGCGGGTTTTTATTCGTGCCGATAAAATTACGCATTTTGGTAGATTTTTCTGTCAAGAAGGGGTATTCTGAAAATGGAGATGTGTGTCCATAAACCGAAGTTGGCTTTTTTACCGGCGGCTTTCCTGGTTCTCTTCCTGGCTGCCTGCGGGGAGATGGATACCATACTGCCCTCCAGCGTTACCTACCAGGTAAGCGCTTTAGTGGGACAAACATCCCTGGAAAACTATTCGGTGGTGGGCAAAGACGACGCGGTTCAGCCGGTCTTTATAAGCCCGGTGACCGGCGATCCTGATCTTACCGGGCTTCTGGTGTATTTGCAGAGCCCGGAAGGGGGAACGGTGGGGGGAAAAGTTTACTACCTCCTAAAGACCGCGGAAGACCCGGCGGAGGATTCGTCCCAAGGCCCGGCGCGGGATGAGACCCAGGGGCCGGCGCAAGAGGAAAACACCGAAACCGCCAAAGATACCCCGCCGAAAGAAGAAATTCCCGGAAAAGCGGCAAACGAAACCCCGATCCCCGCACGCGCGAGGGAAACCCTTATCCAGGTATCCCGGCTGGACAAGGATCTCCCCGCTTTTCCCTTTCCGGAAAATCTGAAAATAGGCGCCTATTCCCTGGTTTTTGAGACTCTGGGGGAAAAGCAGACCCTCTACCGGACGGAACGGCATATCTATTACATCGGGGACGCGGAATTTTCCCTGGGTGATATACAAAGCTACCTTCCCGGGGTCAGCGCCGGATCCTACCTGATCCCTCCGGGATTTGCCGTTATGCTGGAGACCCAAGTCAGGGCGGATGAAAAGCTCGACCCTTACATCGTCTGGTATGACGGGAAGCGGCGGATCGCCGGGGGCCGGATTGCCGACGGAACCGGCCGCCTCCTCTGGGAGGCCCCGGCTCAGACCGGGTTTCATACTATCCGGGCTGAACTATTCCCGTTTGACCCCGCAAGCGTATCTTCCGGAACCGGGAATTTCCGGACAAGCGGACGGTCTTCCGCGCCTGAACTGCGGGGAAAGGTGAAGGAACTGGCCCTGCCGGTTTCGGCAAAAGGGGGAAAACCGGCTTTCTCCGTCCCCCAAGGGGGAGAGGTACTGCACTGGTATCAGTTCGCCGGAAATCTCCGGGATTCCATGGCAAACGGCGGCAAGGGAAAAGACCTTAGCGGAAGCGGCGGCCAGGATTTACGCTGGGTTCCCTCGGGGGGAATCTACGGCCTTTCGGTGAAAACCGGTGACACCTACCAGCTTCCCCGCTTGTCCTTTGCCATCGACGGGGAGAAAGGGGGGGGAGGTTCTTTCCTCCTGCGGGTAAAACCCATGACGGAAGGAACGCTTCTCAGCGCCTCTTTCAAGGCCGCCGGTTCACCGGGGGACGCTTTAACCATGGCTGTGGTTTATCAGGAACGGAGCCTCCACCTGACCCTGGAATCTGGGGGTTTAAAGGCCGCCGGCTCTTTGGCTTTGGATATGTTTTTGGATACGTTTCCGGAGAATTCGGGGAGTTCCGCCCAAGGCCCTGCCCTGAATGATTTTATCACGGTGGAAGCGGGCTTTTATGTCCGGGAAAACACTTTCACGGCGGCCTTGATCGCGGAAGGAAACGGGGAGTTCAGGGTGTCCGGCCTGTTCCAGGCGGATTCCTCCGCCGTCCCGGAGACTCTCCCCAATTCGGCGGCGATTGAGCTTTCCAAGCCCCTGAGCGGCGAAATAAGCTGCAGGCTGGGGACCTCCCGGGAACAAGCGTCGCGGCTGCCGGACGGGGAAAGCCTGCCTCTTACCGCCGAAAAAAGGACTGAAGATACGGTCTCCGCCGCTGAACCGGCAGTATCAGCCGAAGAGCCGGCGCAGGCGGAGCCCGGCCCCTTCCCCGTCCAGGCCCCGACAGATCGGGAGCCCTCCCCTCTGGCGATATTCGACGAACTTGCCCTCATATTCCGGAATCCTGTTCAACTGTCCAATAAATGAAATTTATCGGCCTCCAGGCGCTTCTTCTCCTCGTCCTGGTATTTTCGGGCTGTCTCCTGCGTCAAAGGCAGGAGATACCCCTTCCCGGTTTCCCGGAAGAACCGGCGGCGGAAGGGAGGATCCCGGTCTTCAAGCCCATGCCCCGGATCCTGGATTACGAGGGTAAAGCCGCCGGGGGGGAGATCCCCGAATGGGTAAGCCGTTATTTCACCGAAGCCGGGGCGGGGGTGGAAAGGATGGCGGAATACCGGGGGAAATACGTGTTTATCGGGGAAAACCTGGGAGCCAACCTCAGTGCCCTTATCCAGTGGCAGGCGGCTTTTTCGCCCATCCAGGATTTTGCCCAACTGGCCGCGGCCAGGATAGAGGCCCGGCTGGCAAAGGGCGCCGCCGGCAGCTACCCCGACAACGTTTACGGCCCCTTCTTTGAAGCCGCGGTAAAAAAAGCCTACGACACAAAGTACCAGGGAATACAAAAGGAAAAGGGCTTCTGGGTCCGTCTTGTTCCCCCGGAGATCCCGCCCGCCGCGCCGGGGGAAGAGGAAACCGGGCTTGAAACGGAAGAAGCTGCGGAAAGGCCGGCTTATGTTTTTCTGATCCTGCTCAGCGCCGGGAGGCCGGACTTCGAGGCCCAGGTCGAGGGGATCCTCAATTCGGCAAAGGCGGATCTCAGCCTTACCCGGAGCCAGGAAGCCGCGGTAAACCGGGTGCGTGAAAGCTTCTTTAATGAATCATTTTGATGGGGATTTTTAATCGGGGAATCATTTTGGCGAAAAGGCAGGGCGAGCGCATTAAAAATTCTCAGAGGACCGGGGCCGAAGATTCCGTTTGATCGGAAAATCCCGAGTGGAATAATAACTGCTCAAGATATTCATCAGACCAGGCCATCTGTTTAA
>JAISWN010000322.1 GCA_031271075.1 Treponema sp. | reverse complement strand
AGCAGCACTTCCCTCCGTACTTCCCTGAGGCTTTCCGCTTCCTCGATCCGGGGATAGACCAGATCCCTGGCCATGGCAAGGTGGTTCTCGTCGTCTATCTCCCGCCAGAGGAGGTACTCTATTTTACGGATGAAGATCCGCGAATCCCCCGGCCCGGTACCGGCGGCGCTGGGGGCGGAGGCGCCGGGCGGGGAAGCCGCCACAGCGGCCGAGGATACCGCCGACATGGCGGCCTCGTACTCCATCCGGGGCTGATCCTCCAGATGGGCCTCCCGGTAGGCAGTCATGAGGGCCAGGGTTTCCCTCCGCAGCCGGGTGATCCCCACCAGTTCCCCCGCGGGATTGGGGATATCGGCCCTGTTCTTGGAATTTTTGAGCAGCCGTTCGTCCGCGCCCGCCAGAAGCCAGACCTCGTCGCCTGAGAAAGTGGGGCCCGAAGCCAACAGCACGTCCCGGCGGCTCTCGTTGATCAGCGCCCGGAGGGCCGCCGAATCGTAGATCAGATCCGACTCCAGCAGGAGGAAGTCCCCTTTCACCAGGGGAGCGCAGCAGGCCAGGGTTCCCATGCTGCCGGTATCGGCAAATTTTTCGTTCTTCACCAGAACAACTCCGGGGTAGCGGGCCGCGAAGCGCTCGTACCACTCGGAACAGTGCCCGGTACCGATGACGATCTCCTCCACCCCGGCGGCGAAGAGTTTCCGTACCGACTGTTCCACAATGGGGACGCCCCCAAGCTCAATAAAACCCTTGGGCATAAACTCCGTCATTTCCTTGAGCCTGGTACCCATCCCTCCCGCGACAATCACCGCCTGCCGTATCATAATCCCGCCTCCTTAAGGGCATTCATAAAGAGCCGCTTGTTTTCCAGGGGGCCGGACTTGGGCCGCCCCAAATTTTCCCGGGCGCCTTTGTGGATCTGAACTTCCACGAACACCGGCCCTTCCCGCCGGCTTTCGATCCGTTCCAGGGCGCTCCGCAGGGTAAGCCGGGTATGGATCGAGAAGACATTTTCGTATCCGCAGGCCCGGGCAATGGTCGAAAAGTCCAGCCCCCGGGCAATCGTGGGCTGCCCTCCCACCGAATCGTGGGCCCCGTTGTTGAGCAGGATGTGGCGGAAGTTCCGGGGTTTCAGGTTTCCAATGGCGGCCAGGGCCCCCAGATGCATCAGGGCGGCCCCGTCCCCGTCGATACAGGTAACCGGCAGGCCGGGCTTCTGCAGCGCCACCCCCAGGGCGATTTGGGAGGCGTGGCCCATGGATCCTACGGTAAGAAAATCCCGCCCGCGGCCCTGGCCCAGCTTTTCCCGCAATTCGTACAGTTCCCGGGAGGCCATGCCGGTGGTGGAAAAGAAGAATTCCCCTTCCCGGGAGAACCGCAGGATCTCCTCGATTGCCTCTTCCCGGCTCATCTCCGCCTTCGCTTCCCCGCCGGTGTCCGGGGAAGCATAGGGAGCGAAGGTGTTTTTCCGTACCAGGAGGGCATAGGGGCCGCTTTTTCCCCTGATGTGGGCGTAGGCCGCGTCAAGCTGGGAATCAAGCTCCTCCTCCTCAAGCCCAAGAACCGCCCAGGGAATTCCCATAGCCCGAAAGAGCTCCTCCGTCACCCTGCCCTGTTTAACATGCTGGGGCTCGTCATGGCCCCCCGGCTCCCCCCGCCAGCCCACCAGGAGGAGCAGGGGAATCGAGTAGACATCCGGATCCACCAGGGAAAGCAGGGGGTTCACCGCGTTCCCGATACCGGAGTTTTGCATGTACACCAGGGGTATCTTCCCGGTAGCCAGGTGGTAACCCGATGCCAGGGCAACGGCGGCCCCCTCGTTCACCGCGGTGATATGTTCGGCCTCCCCCCCGCGGCCGGCGATATAGGCGCAGAAACTCTTTAAAAGGGAGTCCGGAACCCCGGTAAAGAAGTCCGTACCCCGCCCCTTCAGCTTGGTATAAAAAAATCCCGGATCAATCACCGGCTTACTCCTCTCTTGCCCCGGAGCTTTCCGCCGGGTGTTCATTTTCTCTATTCTAACATAAAAAAGGGAGGAGTTAAGCCCTAACTCCGCTGAAAATAGGTAGCCTATCCATGTAATTCCTTATGTAGCAACAAGTTACGTCAATCTATAGGCTTCCAGCGAGGTATGTTGATTAGCGCTCATGCTCGCTTATTTAACGTTACAGCAATATCTTAAAAAAACCCGGAAATTCAAGGAAAAATTCAAAAAAAAAATGGCTGACACCTCGCCGGCGCATTAATCCGCGGTCCCATTCGCGTAACATTCGCGTTCATTCGCGGACACCCCTAGCGTGTTGCGGCCCACACGAGGCTGCCGCTAAGGAGTGCCGCCGAGGGGATCGCTATCAGTGTAAAAGTCCGCCAGAACTTTGAGTTTTTTTCGTATTTCGCCGATAAGTCCGATTGCGTCTTGTAGATTGCGGACATTTCGGACAGACGTGTCTGCAAGTCCTTCAACAAGTTCTCCCGCTCTTGAATTATGCTCTCGTAGGTCCTGAGTAA
>JAISWN010000311.1 GCA_031271075.1 Treponema sp. | reverse complement strand
AAGGCCTGTCTTTTACTAAATTCTACCGGCGATCCAGTCTGTATCGTTACCTCCTATCTTATATAGGCTTGCTCCTCCTCCTCTTGGGGGGGATCAGTTTAGTCATGGAGACCCGGATGACCCGGGGGCTGGAGGAGGCTGTTCGGGAGACCAATACCAAGTCCCTTTCTATCCTGCGGAACACCATGGAGGCCCTGGTGGATAATTTTCAGCAGATCGCCAATAGCATCCCCCAAAATCCCCGGTTAATTTCTTACTTTTCCCAAACCCCGGGATATCCGGCCTACGAGGCTGCCAAGGAGCTTGCCCGCTACGGGGATTCGAATAATGCCATTTACACCCTGGGCATCCTCTACACGGCAACAAAAAATATTGTTAGCCCCAACGGCATAATCCCTTTGAAAGACTATTTTTCCAAATCTTACCGGAACGGCGCCCTTTCGGGAGATGATTTTTTCTCCCTCTGCCGAGGTCTCAGTGGCTGGTGCATGGTTCCCTTTCCCTCTGTGATCAACTTTTCCCAGAACCCGGTGGATCTGGTTTTTTTCATCTATCCCTTACCTATCCAAAACCGGAACGCCGTAGCTTTCGTGTTTTTCCTGGTAAAAGAAGAGTATCTCCGGAATATGCTGGAGGCCGCCAACATCGGGAGTAACAGCATCGTTGCGGTTTTGGATTTTTCTTCCCTGCTCTGGGTGGCCGCAGCGGATCTGAAGGGTTATGGGGAGGAACTTATCCGGGCGGCCCGGGCTTTGGATTCCCGGAATACCGCTACGATAGATATCCGTTCGGAAAAATTCAACATCATCAAATTGGAGGGGTCCGGAAGACTGAATTACCTGGTAGCTACCCCCCTGTCTCGCTACCTGGGACCGGTGATCAAGGCCAAGCAGGCCTGGTTCCTGGCCATGCTGGTTATTGCGATTCTGGGGATAAGCTATTCCCTGGCAGCCTCCTTTGGGAATTACCGGCCCATCGGCCGACTGGCGGACACTTTAGTGGAGACTATGCCGGATTTGATCGCCCCTGCCGTCAGTTCGGAGGAGGCTCGGGAGAACCGGAAACCCGCGGATCTGGAGTGGATAACGGCCCGGTTGGAGAGTCTTAAGCAAACCAGGGCTACCATTTCCAGTACCCTTTGCTCCCGGCAGGGCCTGCTTCGGCAGCAACTGATCATCGTCCTCTTGACCCATAAGGGGGATGTCATGGAAGAACTCAGGCCTATGCTCCAGGCGGCTCAGATTCAGTTGGGGGGGGGGGGGGGGGGGGGGAATAAACCGCTTTATTGGCGGAACTTGACTGGGATAAAGAGGCTAAAGGGGAACAGCAGGTCCGGGTGGCTATGGCCTATCTGAAAAATATTATGGAGGAGGTCTTTCGGGATCTGGGCCAGGGGTACGGCGCGGAATTGGATCGGGATCTCTATTTTCTCCTCCACAGCTCCCGGCATCTCCCGATAGAGGAAATAAAGATCCCCCTTGACCAAGTACGGTCCCACATGGCCGGTTCCTTTAGTTGCCGGATGACCGTGGGGATCGGTCTAGCCCGGGAGAGACTGGAAGATATTCCCCAGTCCCTGGAGGAGGCACGGGAAAGCCTCCGCTACCGGATCATTCGGGGTTCGGGCTACGATATTTTTTATGGAGAACTGGAGACGGATCCCCGGAGAAATATAGAATTCCTCACGGAGGTTCGGGGACGCTTGGAAGAAGCCCTAAAGGAGGGGGATTTTCCCTCGGTTTCCGCCGGGGTGTTAACCCTGGAGGAAAAACTCAATGCCGGCGGAGCGGATCCAGGGATCGTGCCCTATGCGATCTGGAACCTCTATCTGGCGATCCAACCTTCCCTGGAACGGCTTAAGGTTAGGGAGGACATACAGAACCGGATGGAGTCCCTCCTCCAGGACAGGGAATTACCCTTTCCGGAAATCCGGGACCGGTATCTGGCCTTCTGCTGGGAACTCTGTGAAAATACCAACCGCCAGAGATCGGATCACTGCAAAGCCTTGCTTACGGATATCCAGAATTATATCGATCGGAATCTGGACGACCGGAACCTGACCCTGGATGGAATCGCCCGAGCCTTGGGTATGACAGCTTCCTACCTGACCCGGCTCTACCGAACCCAGACGGGCTTGCCCTTGATGAAGCGAGTGGACTCAATCCGCATGGAACGGGCCAAAACACTGCTCCGGACCGGCGGGGATCTGGACAGTATCCTCAGCGCCTGCGGTTATGTGGACAAGAACAATTTCTGCCGCAAGTTTAAGCGTCTGGAAGGGATTTCCCCCATGCAGTACCGTAAGCTTGCCCGGGAACAGGTTCCCCACTCCCCAGACAGCCCAGGCGTTGGTGGTGCTGCCATGTAGCTCACCTGTACCAGGAGCCTTCGTATTCGTCAAAAGCGGCCTCTTTGCCCCCTCACCCCAGCGAAGGCGGCCGCGGAAAACGACCAGATCAACCAGTTCGCCGAAACCATAAAATACGCCGCTATTGTGATTACCACGGCGCCGGTACTGTTTATATACCCATTCCTGCAGCGTTACTTTGTGAAGGGCGTTATGACAGGCGCGGTTAAGGCCTGATGCCCGGCGCCCCGGGCATTGAAAACATTACCACCCAAATATCAAAATATTCCGCCAAAAATTGTTGTTTTCTCCAAAAAAGCATGTTAGAATATGACAGCTAAACCCTGATATACGGGTTTCTGCAATCTTTTAAGAAAGGAGATTCTATGGCTTCAATTATGGGAAAAGTACCGATTTTAAAGACCGTCTACAAAGTGCCCGGCGGACTTATGGTAGTACCCCTCGTATTGGGGTGTTTAGTCAACACCTTCGCGCCGAAAGCGCTCGAAATTGGCAGTTTCACGACCTTTCTGTTTAAACAGGGCGCCATGCCCCTGATTGCGGTTCTGCTTTTCTGCAGCGGCGCCCAAATCACCGTCAAAACCGGCGGTCTCGCCCTCTGGAAAGGTATGGTTCTTAATACTTCCAAGGTTCTGCTGGGTGTGTGGCTTGCGCTCCTCATCGGAAAGCTCTACGGCCAGCACGCTACCTGGCTTGGCCTTACGCCGCTGGCCCTTATTTCCGCCATGTCCAACTCCAATGGAGGGCTGTATGCGGCCCTGGCCGCACGATACGGCGACGATTCAGATGTCGGCGCTCTGGCGATTATATCCAGCAACGACGGACCTTTCTTTGAGATGGCCTTCATGGCCGGGACCGGATTGGCCAATATTCCCTGGTTGACCCTTTTCGCCGTTATCGTTCCCATTCTTATCGGAATGCTCCTGGGCAACCTGGACGACGATGTACGCCAGTTCCTGAAACCCGGCGTCATGATCTCCATTCCCCTCTTTTCCTTTCCCCTGGGCGCGGGCTTAAGCCTCAAGCAGCTTATCAGCGCGGGCCCTCCGGGAATCCTCCTTGGCTTCCTTACCCTGGTTGTTACCGGCCTGGGCAGCTACTTTGTGTTTAAGTTTTTGGTTCCCAAAAAGTTCCGCAAAAACGCCGCTGTCGGCGCCGCTGTCGGAACCAGCGCGGGCAACTCCGCGGCCACGCCGGCCGCCTTTGCCGCCGCGGATCCTTCCTTCGCATCCTACGCGCCGGTCGCCACCGCCCAGGTTAGCGCCTCCATCGTTATTACCGCAATTTTTACCCCCCTGCTCGTGGACTTCCTTTCCAAACTGGAAGATAAAAAAATGGCCTCTCTGGGGCGAGTAAAGAGCAGCGGAGCGGATCTGTAAGGAACAAACTGTTGCCCGGCGCCGGAAGCGCCGTTGTTTTGAGCCGGTTTCAAAATCCGGTTGGGTTTAAAACCGGCTCATTTTTTTGTTCGGGAAAGGAGATCGTCCTTTGTTATGTCTTTCCCCTTGTCCGAAGCCCGGCGTATCCGGTTCCAGGGGAAGGGATGCGTATCATTCCGTTCCCGGGAAAATCCGTAGAAAAAAAGACTGTCCCCCCCGACAGGTATGACCGGCTGCTGGCTTTCTTTCCAGTTGCCGTCCCGGTAAAAAATGGTTATTTCCCCCCGGCCTTCCTGAAGGGCTTTGACAGAGGCCCTGAGGAGCCAAAGCCTTTTCCACGCGGTTATAACAAGAAAACACCCCACAAAAACCGCCGCGAGGACCCAGGTATAATACCGGAGAAAATAACAGACGAGGGCGGCGCTTAAAAAGCCAATCCCCGCAATGCCAAGGATAAGCCATTTTGCCAGGGCCACGCCAATATTCGGTTTTTCAGGATTCACGGTTTAACCTTACCCTAAAACCTTTGCGGAAGAAAAGGATCTTGACCGCATACCGGCCGCCTGTTGTTCTCCCGAAGTGGTTGCACTCGGAGGTTTAATACCTTTTTAACCGCCCTGAAGCCGAACCTGCGGTTCGGCGGGGTATTAAGCGGACTTGCAGAGCAAGTCCGACCCCTCAGCACGACGGTTCCCCCCCGGCATTGAAAATCTCCCGCCGCTCCGGTACAGTAAATTTATGAGAATTTGCCGGATTTTGGGCTGTTTGTTCCTCTTTTCCGCGGTTCTTTTCCGGCTTCCGGCACAGAACCCCGCCGGCCCCCCGCGGGAGCCCGGAACGGTTTCGGCTCCCGAGACCCTTATCGGCCTTACCCTTGAGGGCCTGTACAGCCTTTTTGGCCCGCCGAAGGAAGTGTACAGCATCCGCGGCGTGGAGGAATGGCAGGACGATGTGGTTTTTGTCTATCCCCAGGGGGATTTTTACGTCTACGGGGACCGGGTTTGGCAGTTGGGGCTGGGGGCCGCCAGGGGCGTCAGGGTAGGAGACCCCCGGGCGGCGGCGCTTCTGGCCCTGGGGCAAGAGGCGGAGGAACAGGGCGATTATCTCCTCCTTCCCCTGAGGGGAGGCCCCTGGCCCATGAGTCTGCGGATCAATCTGGATGATTCCGGCCGGACTACCGCCATTTTCCTGTACCGTAGCGACTTTTGAGGAGTAAGCATGGCAAAGTTATGCCTCTGTTTGACCGCAAAGACCCTGGCCCGGGATCTGGAAATTCTGGAAAAGTACCGCCGCTGCGTTGATATGGCGGAACTCCGGGTAGACTGCCTGGAGCCGGATGAGCGTTTCCTTATCCGTCATTTTCCCGGTCAGGCGGGAATGCCGGTTATTCTCACGGTCAGGCGGGAAAAGGACGGGGGGAAATACGTCGGCGGGGAAGGCGCCCGGATCAGGCTCCTTTCCGAGGGCATTGCCTTTGCGGAGGCGGATCGGCGGCAAAATTTCGCCTACCTGGATCTGGAAGAGGACCTCTACGCCCCCAGCCTTGAGGAAGCGGCCCGGACTTTTGGGACCCGTGTCATCCGTTCCTGGCACAACTTTAACGGGGTGGGGGAGGATCTGGCGGGGAAGATACGGCGGCTCCGCCGGACAGGGGACGAGTTGGTCAAGGCGGCGGTGATGCCCCAGGGATCGGAGGATCTGCTGCAGGTGGTCAGGGCTGCCAGGGAAACCAGGGATATGGACAAGATACTGCTCTGCATGGGCCATTACGGGGTCTTTACCCGGATTTTGGCGGAAAAAATCGGTTCCCGGATCGGTTTTACCACCGCCTTTAACGAGGGGGATACTCCCGTTGCCGCGCCGGGCCAACTGGATCCCAGGGAACTGGTGGAACTGTACCGGTTCCGGAAAATTACGGCGGACACCCCTGTCTTCGGCGTTACCGGCTTCCCCCTTACGGTAAGTGACAGCCCCCGGTTCTTTAATACGGTCTTCGGCATGGAGGAAACCGACGCGGTGTATGTCCCATTTCCGGCTGATTCGGTTCCCGCCCTGATAAAAATGGCGGAGGAACTGGATGTTCAGGGCCTTTCCGTTACCGTCCCCTACAAGGAGAAGGTCCTTTCCCATCTTTCCCATAGATCCCAGGAGGTGGAGGCGGTGGGGGCCTGCAATACCCTGATTCGCAGCCCCCAGGGCTGGTCGGGCTACAATACCGATACCCTGGGCTTTTCCGATTCTCTTTTGGAATTTATCGGGAAGAAGAATTTTAAGGGGAAGAAGATTACCATCATCGGGGCCGGCGGGGCCGCCAGGGCGGTGACGGCGGAGGTCTTCCGCCACGGGGGAAAGGCTTTGGTGCTGAACCGCACCCTGGCGCGGGCCA
>JAISWN010000212.1 GCA_031271075.1 Treponema sp. | reverse complement strand
CTGTCCCGGAAGTCGTGCATCTCGTGGCCGGGGGCTGTCCAGGTATCACCGGGTTTCAGATCCCTGCCGGGAAAGACCGGCACATCCCGCACCACGGGCATATAATACTTCCCGTCGATGGTCAAACGCCCCAGGGGATCCCGATCAAAGACCGATTCATACTCCCTGGCCCACTGGTAGCTGCCGATCCCCCCTTCGGCCCTGCCCGAGGCCGATCCGGCCCGGAAGGTACGCTCCGATGTCTGGAACACCGCCTGGTGCCGGCCTTTGCCGTCTTCCACGGACACCAGCTTCACGCTGATACGGTTCAGGATCTCCGCCCGGTGGCTCAGCTTCCGATCCAGGTAGACTTCCTCGTTCACCGTGGAAAGAACCCGGTAGGCCTCCCCGGCCCGGTGTTTATAAAAAAACTCCTCCGCCTCCGGCCGTACCGGAACCAAGAGGAGGATCCAAAAACAAAGCGCCCCAAAAGCGGCGTTCACCTGCGCCATAGCCTGCTGTTACACGTACCGTACCTTGGCGGCTTCGTACCTGCCCCGCATAGCCGGGGATTCATCGGGAAGCCCAAGGGCGATAAGGCCGAAGGGGGTGCTGTCAATACCGAGGAGTTTTTTGAACCCCTCAACCCGATCCATGACCGGGTAAACGCCGCACCAGCAGGTCCCGAGGCCGAATTCCAGGGCCTGGAGGAGCATGTTTTCCGTCACCGCCCCGCAATCCTGCTGGAACCACTGGGAACCCCCGTCTCCCGAAAAGCCGCATACCACGATACATACCGAGGCGGTTTCCAGCATCCTGGCGTAGGGATGTATCCTGATAATACCGGGAAATTTACCCCGATCCCTAAGCACCACAAATTCGTAGGGCCGCAGATTCATGGCCGAAGGGGCCAGCATTCCGGCCTCCAGAATCGCGTCAAGCTGTTCCTGGGGGATCACATGACCAGCCTGGTATTTCCGTATACTCCGCCGCGCCCGTATTGCCTCGCCAACCGTCATTCCCTTACCTCCCTGTTATTTACCATTCCCGGGGCTCGAAACCTTCGGGGATGTTTACCCTCATCGTGTCCCCGGACTGCTCTATCACGTACAGCCCCGCCTCTATCACCGCCTTTTTCACCTCGTCCGGAAAGACCGCCCCCGCTATCGCCCCGAGGATCTTTCGCCCATCCTTCTGCTTGTCCTTGTACTCCCGCAATATCGCCAGCCGCTTCTCATGGTGGGCTATGTCCTTCAGGGTGGGCCGGCTTTTCACCTCCACCGCTATCGAATATTCGCCGTTCTCCATCAAGAGATCTATTTCCGTCAGCACCTTCTGCCCGGGCCCGTCCAGGATCTTCAGCCGCCCGATGACGCTGTTGCCAAAGTGGTAGCCCAGCTCGTTGAAGTGCCTGACGATACCCGGGGCCACCAGGTGTTCCGCCAGCTCGCCGAAGCGGTTGTTGAGATCCCCCATCTCTTTGCCCACCCGGGCGACGATCCGCGCTGCCTTCCGATAGATCGCCTGCACCTCCTCTATGTCATGATCCCACTTTTCCTGGCGTTTGGCCTCCGCCTCCTCCCGCGCTTTGGCCGCCGCCTCCCGCGTTTTGGCCTCCACCTCCCGCGCTTTGGCCGCCGCCTCTTCCCGCGCTTTGGCCTCCTCCTCCCGTGCTTTGGCCTCCGCCGCCCGCGTTTTGGCCTCCGCCTCCCGCGCTTTGGCCTCCTCTTCCCGCTCTCTGGCCGCCTCTTCCCGCGACTTCGTAAAGACGGCCCAGAACTCCTCTATGGTAGGTACGTTTTGCATCAATTCGGCAGGTAAAGCCATGGCATACTCCTTCATCGTATTATAGCGCCGACAGGGGCAAAGAAAAAGACCGGCGGATTTCCCCCTATCGGCTTTTACTTTCAAATCGCCGGGAATGATCAAGAATCACCCTGTTTCATGCTTATATAAGGGCGCGGACATAGTGTTTTGGTTTAACCAAAAGGGAAAAAAGTGCTCTAAAGTTTCAATAACCGGGAAATGCAGGAGCTGAATTAGGCTGAATATGCCCGCCGGGGCTACGTGGTTATGTCGATTGTTATGTATGGTCACGGTTTCCGAACCTTTTACCGGCAACGGCCGGAACCGGCTATGTCATACGGCTTATTGACAGCCTTTGCCGGATATGCTAGATTTCTGATTCTATTCTGTCTGATGGCGGCAGAGTCATAGGCCGGGCAATAGCGCAGTTGGTTTAGCGTACAAGTCTGGGGGACTTGGGGTCCCCGGTTCGAATCCGGGTTGCCCGACTTATGATTCTGGATGCCTTACTCCCCACTCTCTATTCGACTCCATACTCCAGACTTATAAAACAGGACAAGGCCCCGTGTTGCGTTCTGCGGATATTTCCGGTAACTTCGGCACTCCCTGGGGCCAGAACTTGGACTCGTAGGTCCAGGCAGGCCCCAGGGTGCGCCACGAATTGGGGTCCCACCAGTAGCCTGAGTGATCCATGTCGTTGTGGAGCTGGCCTGATACCGGGGCTTCCGCGTTTAGGCGGGGGGGTTTCAAACCCCGGTTGGTTCACCTTTGCGGTTTCTTGCCGGACCGCGAAACTTTTTATGGTCGCAGGATCAAAATGAGAAAATTACCCACGTCCTTTGTTGAAACTGAGAATTCCTGGTCCTATTGCATTATTTTACGAAATTGCAGTATATTTTTTGACACAGAGTAAGATCCGCCGGATTGCGGGGGATTTTACCCCAATCTTTTGCGGGGGCTAAGATATGCCGTATTACAGGCTGGTTGACTCACAAGCCGTTGTAAAAATCCACCGCCCCCCCCCCCCCCCATATATATATCAGTTTAGCAAAAATTACCGGCTAAAGGCCTGTACCCACATCCCCGCGCCGGCCCGGCCCGGCCTGAACGGCGCCTGGGCCGCCGCCTACCGCGCCTTCCTGGGGGGCCCCCACACCAAGATGGATACCAAGGCGAAAAAGGATGCGGCAAAGGCGGTGATCCGACCCTTCGTGAACCAGTACCTGCGCTTCCCACCGGTAACCAACGAAGACCGGACGGCTATGGGGGTTCCCGGCGGAATCCCCTTGACCTGGTATTTGACGAGGATCAGCGGGGGAAGCGGGTGTACTTTGTGGCCCGCTGGGAGAACGGGACGGTGAAGAAGTGCCCCTGGTCGGACATATTTTCGGCGGTGATTCCGTAGGGAGTAGGAAGTGGCAGGTAATGTTCTAAATTCATTGGAACAAACATACTCTCCCAAAAAACCAGATGTTTATGGTAAGGGCCACAACGATCTTGTGCATCCGTTCTGTTTTTGAGAAACGGATGCCTTTCCTCACTAACCGGGCGCACCAGGTCCTCAGGGACAGATGTTTCCTTTCTATCTTTTGCGTGTT
>JAISWN010000197.1 GCA_031271075.1 Treponema sp. | reverse complement strand
AAACGCCTCTTGAAAATCAACGGTGAGAAAGGGCAGGATGTTACACCCCCTCTGTCAGAGGGTCAGGCCGTAGTGGCCTAATTTCGGCTAGATTTTAGTTTCTAGGCAGCGCCCCCTTTTCAACTAGAAAAATTATTAGGCAATGCGCGGTGTTGCCAAACCGGGAAATAGCGTTTATTTTGATGCTATGAATGACAACGATTCAGAAGTTACCTGGAACGACGGCTATTCCGTAGGGGTCCCCCTGATAGACGCCCAGCACAAGGAACTGGTACGGATGACCAACGATCTTTTCCAGAGCTGCCTCAAAGGCAGGGAGACCGCGGAGATTTCCTTTATGAAAACCGTCCAGGGGGCGGCGGCCTATGCCAAGACCCATTTTGGGACGGAGGAGCAGATCCTGGAACCCCTGGACTATCCCGGTTATGCGGTTCATAAGAAGCAGCATGAGGATTTTGTCGCCGACGTACTGCGGATTATCAGGGACTTTGAGGGGGGAAAGAAGATGAGCCCCAAGGATCTTGCCCGCTTTCTCCGGGACTGGGTATTGAACCACATTGCCGGTTCGGATAAGGAGTATGCCTACTTCCTCGACGATCTTAAAAACCAGGGCAAGGTGGACAACGAATCCTTAGAGGCCATGGTCGAGATCTAAGCTCCGCGATATCACGCCGATCCGGCGCAATGGCGTAAACGCCATTGCGATGCGGGGCATGTTGGTCATTTGCCGTGGACCGCCGTTCCCGTCATGGATAAGGCCCTTATCCATGACGCCGGCGGCGTCCGCTTGAGTCCCGCTACCGTATCTCCGCCAGGGTCTTGGCGTCAAGAATCGCCGCCCTGCCATCGCCGTACTGGGTCAAGAGCCGGTTCTCCTGGAAGACAACCGACGCATGGGGATGTACCGCTATGGCGGATTTGGTCTGGAGGACAAAGTCCGTATTGAACCGGGCCAGGTTAAGGATCCCCTTGGAGACGGTAATGGCATAGAGATCCCCTCCGTTGACCCAGAGAAGGCTGCCGGGATGGATGTCGTCATCCCCCTGCCGGAGCATCTCCAGGGTTTGGAGGCTTATCTCCACCAGCCTGATGGCGCCGTTGCCCCGGTTCTCCCCGGCCACCGCCAGCAGCTTGCCCTGGATAAAGGTAACGGTCCTGGCGTTTACCGTATTCAGGGACGAGGACCGCAGTTCGCTGCCGATGTTGGGGTTTATCTGCACTATCCGGCCCAGGGATGAATCGGCATTGACGATCCGCACCCCCAAAACGCCCGCCGCCGTCTGCGGCTGGGCGGCCTGGTCGATTAGCTCCTGCTGGTCCCGGGCAATATCTTCCCGTTCCTGCTGGGCCTCGGCGGTTTTCTGCTCCGCCCGGGCCTCCGAAGCGGCGGCCTCGGTCCGCTGCTGGTCCAGGTCCTGTTCCCGCTTGTCCAGCTCCGTTTCCTGTTTAGCCGCCTCCGCTTCCCTGGCGGCTATCCGCTCCTGTTCCTGCCGCCGCTGCTGTTCGCTCCGCTGTTCCTCTTCGTTTTGCTGCCGCTGCCGGGCTATCTCTTCCCGTTCCCTGGCCGCCGCGGCCCGTTCTTCGGCGATCCGCCGTTCCTCTTCGGCAATAGCCTCCCGCTGCAGGGCGGCTTCCTGGGCGGCCTGGTCCGCTTCCCGCTCCTTCAGATCCACCATATCTTTGCGTTCTTCGATCCCCCGGTCATCCTCCCGGCGCAACTCCTCCACCACCTCCGGGGAGCCGATGGAACCGGTATCTACCGCGCTCAGGGAACCGCTTCTCCCCGTACCCAGGGGAATCACCATGAGGGTTCTGCCGGGCCATTCATCAAAACGGATGGAAAGCCCCGCCTTTTCGGGATTCAAATCCCCAAGGACCGGCTGTTTGTACCGGGAATCAAAGTAATTCCAGTTACCCCGGAACACCGCGTTGTAGATGGTGATATACTGGGCCAGCAGGGCCGCGTCCTCCGCGGAGTAGCCGTAACTTTCCTGGAGGTAGCCCTGGATGATGGTCCTGAGATTGCGGATATGATCGACCCCCACATCCACCCCAAGCCCGAAGATATCCGCGTCAAGCCTGTCCCCGTCCGGGCCGGACACGGAGTGGATGACAAAATACCGGTTTAAGGGCCCGGTCCTGGCGTTTCCGTTCCGGACGCTTATACCCAGGCCCGTACCGATGGCCCTAATCTGTTCCCTGGTTTCTATTCTGGCGTAGGGTCCCCCATAGTTGATAAAGACCACCGGCGCCTGATTTCTTTCCAGCTCGTTACTGTCTACCGCTTCCTGGGCCCCGGCGCTAAAGGGGACGCAGAGCAGTATCCCTAAAAGAACCGCTCCAAAAAATCCGGTTCGCCCTTCCGGGCCGGTCCCTCGCAGTATCCTGGAGTGTTTCATCGTTTTACTCCTTTCCTTTATAGTAAACGAAGATGGGAGAATTGAAAAGACAGCGCAGTGAGACATCGAAAAAGTAACCGAAAAGGGCGGTTTTGGACATTATGAAAATGTAACCCAAAATTTCATACTTCCAGCGGGAACTGGAGGTAAAAATGGGGTTGCATATGAGCGAAAGAAAGGCCGTCATACGGGAAACCAAGGCCAATTACCAGAAGGCGGACAAGAAAGCAAAGGGGCTTATTCTTGACCAATTGGTCAAACTGACAGGGTACGCCAGAAAGTACGCGATCCGGGTTCTGGCGAAACGCCCTGCGCGGGCAACGCTGGTAACGGGCGGGAAAACGGTTGTCCTGAGGCCTGAGAAAAAGCCGCGTCCGAAGAACCGGCTGGGCAAGAGGATGTACACCAAAGAGACCGTGGACTGTCTTGAAAAAATCTGGTGGTTTTACCGGTGCAAATGCGGGCCGTACCTTGCCGAAATCATACGGCAAAATATTGGTTTTCTCGCCGCGAGCAGGAAGCCGGAATTTCACATAACGCCGGGAATACGGGCGCAGTTGGTTGCCATATCGGGGAGGCAGATTGACCGCCTTCTAAAACCGGTCAAGGATGCAGAAGAATTACGGGGCATATCGGGCACAAAAAGGGCCGCGGAGACGCTGCTTAAAAAGGTACCCGTCAGGACGCATTACACCGACCAGGAGCGAAATACCCCCGGATTTTGCCAAACAGACACGGTACACCACTGCGGGGACACCGATTCGGGGGAATTTAACCTCACCCTCACCGTCACCGACGTGTCATCAGGCTGGATATGGCTCTACGGCCTGCTCAACAAGGCCCACAAGTGGACCTTGGAAGGACTCAAGAAAACCTACACGGAAAGCCTGTTCAACATCATCGAGTTTCACAGCGATTGCGGCTCGGAGTTTATTAACCACGACACTATCGACTGGGTCCAGCTTGTCAAAACCCTCGGCCTTTCACACAGCCGCTCCTACCACAAAAACGACAACTGTTTCGCAGAACAGAAAAATAACGCCTTCGTCAGAAACTATGCCGGCTTATTGCGCTACGACACCCTGAAAGAATGCAACGCCCTGAACCGCGTCTACGAATTCCTCTGCCCGCTGGTCAATTATTTCATCCCCAACAAAAAACTCCGCAGCAAGACAAAAGTTGGCTCAAAGATTGTTAAGGTCTACGACAAGGGACTCAAGACACCCTACCAGCGGCTCATGGAATCCTCCCTGACAGATGCGGAAAGAAAGCGGCTCACGGCGGAGCGGACCTTGCTTAATCCGGTAGAACTACAGTATAACCTGAATCATGCCATAGATAACCTTTTGGAAATCTACAAGGCTAAAGTTACCTTTTCTAAATGTCCAACCCAAGAGGTTTCAGTTACTTTTTAAAATGTCCAACCTCGCTGCCTTGGTGTTCATTGTTTCGGCGCAGTCCCCGGTTACACCGGTACAGCCGGCGCAGTCCACCGCCGTACAGGCCGTTCTATCGGCGCGGCCGGCGGCCGCATGGCCAACCGCCTTCTGCTTCATCCCGCCCCTGGAGCCGTTTCCATTTCCGGGGCCGTTTTCGTCTCCATAGATGTTAAAGCGGCGGTTATGGCTCCCCGCCTTGTCGATAAGCCCGGAAAGGTCGTTGTTTCCCTTAAAGCGCAGTACGTTCACCATAAAGATATTCAGTTTGTTCACGATATTCGGGGGCAGCAGATTCCCGTCCACCTCCACCGACAGGGCCGGGTAGTTCCGCTCCCGGGCCCAGGGGGTAAAGAGGCCCTCGATGACCCGGCCTATGAGACAGGCGAAGGGAGAGATGTTGACAATCCCCGAATAGCCCTGCTCCATGGCGGTAGCGGCAACCCCGCTGGAAACGGCAATCTCCGAGTTAAGCTCCAGATTGACAAAGTGCCGCTGGGCATTCTCCATTATCTGATGCATGTCGTGGGGCGTTTTGGGGATAAGTCCCGTGGGCTCAAGGATGGAGAGCACCTTTTTTTCTATGGAATGTTTCCACCACTCTTCGATCCCCAGCTTTTTAAGATCCCGGTAAGGTTTGGAGAAGATCCGCCTGACGGGCTTCTCCAGCTTGATCAGCTTCTTAAGGGCGTACTCCCGGACAAAATCCAGATAGTGGATCCACTCGGCAATACCCGACACCTTTACCACAATACCCCGTTCGCTCATCAGGTCCGTAAGTTCCCCCACGGCAAAATCGTCCCGGCGGACATAGATTTCCCCCACGATAAGCACCTTGGGACAATCCGCCACCCGGCGTTTAAGGGGTATCGTCCGGACATCCCGGGCAACCTGCTGCAGTTCCTTCCAGATTCGTTTGGGCTCATGCTCCACCGCATCCATGACCCGGCGCCAGGACCGCTCGTAATCCGCCAGGGCCTTTTCGGGGTTCACCGCCACCGCTTTGAGCGCGGTCTGTATATCCTTGAGGTAGTCGGAAAGGACAATTCCCTTCCACATTTCCTTGGCAAAACCCGGCCCCAGTTCTCCGTAGGAATTGTCCGCGGAAAGGATAAAGACCACCACATTTTCCAGGCGCAGATCCTTAAAAAGATTTTCGTAGTAGACAAAGTACTGGCCGGTCCGGCAGGGACCGGTGGTGATGGGAACAAAGAGCAGGTAGAGCTCGTCCTTGCGGTATCTGTCGCCGAAGAAAAACTGAAGCGCGCTTCCCAGAACCAGATGGCTGGGAACACATTCTTTCCCCGACGCATGGGCCCGGGCTATCTGAATAGTCTTGCCGGTAGCCACCGGCATGGCCTCGGCATTGATCCCCAGACTGCGGACCGCGGCGCCCATATACTCGGTGGAAATGGCTCCCATGTTGGAAAGAAGCACCTTGACCCGCTTGTTATTCCTGATAGGAACCCGCTCTCCGGTCTTGTCGTTGTCGATCCGTATCTCTTCGCCGGCGGGGGCGTTCCTGTCATAGACAAAGCGCCAGCCATTGCTGTAACGCTCCGCCTCAAGCTCGGTCTTCTTGGCCCGGTATCCGTCGATGATATCCAGAAATGCCTCCACCCGGGTATCGACCCCGGCGTCGGCGGAGTGGGAATCCAACTCCAGCACCAGGAAGGGCTTCTGCCCCATGGCCCATTTGAGGTAGTGGAGGATGAAGGAATCGGGGGCGCAGGAAAAGTTGGTGATATAGGTAACGTAGATATTGTCTTCTTTTTTGAGGAAGTTCGAGGCCTTTACATCCTGCTGGCCATAGTACCAGTACATATTGGGGAAGATCTTTTCGTCCTGGAAAGGCAGAATGTCGAAGGGCACAATGGAGTAGCCCCGGGTGGTAAATTTCCTGGGGATCCCCATATTGGCCTCCGCGGTAAAGGCGTTATAGGGCCGCCCCAAAAGGGCTATCACCGGCCGGTTCGCCCGGCGGGCATCCTCCAGGGCCTCCTCTCCCAGTTTTTTAATAGCGTCAAAGTAGGCCTGCTGTTTCGCCAGGGCCTTGGTAAAGGCCGCTTCGGTTTCCGCTGCGCCTATCCCCAGCTTTTCGGTCATCAGGTTAAAAAGCTCCAGCGCCTTGCCTTCACCGAACTTAAAACTTACCACCAGGGGAAGCCAGCGCTTTTTATCTACATCGGGAAAGGCCTTGTCTATATAGTAGGGAAGACTCTGGGTAATAGGACAGAAGTTGGCGTGAACCTCTTCTTCGTAGCTGGGCATGTCCCTAAAATGGGGCAGAAGCACATAATCCGCGCCCTTGTCCAGACAATCCTGCACCGCCCCGTGGGCTATCTCCGCGGGGAAACAGTAGGTCGATTCCGCCCGGGCTACCCCGGCGTGGGCTACTTCAGTGGAAAGGAAGGTTTTAATGCCCAGTTCGTGGAAGAACCATGAATAGAGGGGATAGAGGGTATGGACCGAAAAGGCCCGGGGGATACCGACTACAAAGTTCCGTTTATATTGAGGAGAGTAAGGGGTGTCCGGCAATGCCGCAACTACGGGATCATCACTATCCACCCGTATAGCTTCACTCTTTGCCGGCGCGGCAAATTCCTCGAAGAGCATCCGCTGCCGCTTCTCCACATAGTCAAAAACCGGCGCATCCGCGGACTGTAAGTTCGATACCGCCTTCCGCATGTTGGTGTATTTGTTACAGCGGCCGCCGAACATATACTTGTGATCCTGTACGCCCACCGAAAGTACCTGAATGGGACAGCGGTTATCGCAGGAACGGCAGGTAAAGACCCGCTCGTAGTTTATCTCCCGGCTTAAAAGCTCGTCGATATCCACGGTCTTTTCCGCAAGAAGGCCGTCCGCGGCCTTGCGCTTTGCCAGCAGGGCCACCCCGAAACAGCCCATAAGTTCCGGCGAAGGGGGAACCAGGATCTCCTTGTCCAGCATCATCGCAAAGGCCAGGGGAACGGCGATATTCTTGGCCACCCCGCCCTGGAGGAAGATCTTTCCCCCAATGGTACGGTTCCCCACTACCCGGTTAAGGTAGTTCGCTACGATGGAACAGACAATACCGGCGGTTATATTCTCCTTGGTAGCCCCTTGCTGAACCGCCTTGCGGATATCGCTGTTGATAAAGGCGGAACAGTGCTCCCCGAACTTGAGGGGAGCGTCGGCGTTTAAGGCTATGGGACCTATGTCTTTGGCGCTGTGGATGGACAGATCCCCCGAGGCGGATTCTTCCAGGAAGGAACCCGTACCCGCGGAACAGGCTTCGTTCATGGCATAATCAATGGGAACCCCGTTTTTAAGCAGCACGTACTTGGCGTCCTGGCCTCCAATTTCGAAAATGGTCTCCACCTCCGGATCGAAGTAGGTGGTTCCCACGGCGTGGGCGATAATTTCGTTATAGACCCCGGGGGTTTCCAGGAAAACCCCGAGGATCTCCCGGGATGAACCGGTGGTGGATACCAGACGGATGTCCACCGCCTTATCCCCCGTATCGGCGGCGATCTTATCCTGAATGATCTTAAGACATTCCTTGAGGGCCTTAACCGGATCACCGTGGGTGCGGCCATAGTGGCTGGCGGTAATCTCGTCGGTTTCCGCATCCACCAGGCACGCCTTGGTAGTGGTGGAACCGCCGTCCACCCCCAGAATGTAGGAACGGCCTTTCCGTACCTTGCCGCCGGGCTTTTCAAATGTCTTTACCTTACCGGCCCAGTCTTTCAGGGCCTCCAGAGTTCCAAAGCGGATCTCGTTGGGTTTTAAGAGCTGCTCCGCCGCCGGGAGGGGACTTCCCGACTGGGGGGCCAGTACCGCCGCGCCCAGAGCCTCAAAGACCGGCGCGGTTTCGGGGATAACAAATTCAATCCCCGGCTGTTTTTCCCGGATAAAACGGATAATGTGCCTGTTCAGGGTAATGCCCCCGGTCAGAACCACCCGGCCGGAATTGATCTTTGCCCGTTTGAGAAAGTCGATAACCTTAACCGCCATCACATCCGAAAGGGAAAGGACAATATCGTTCTTGGTAGCCTCCCGCTTGTTCAGCCGGTGGGTACAGTCGCTCTTCATAAAGACCGAGCAGCGGGTCGAAAGGGGATATACCTTGGCGTCGTCGGGGACCTTGTCAATATCCGCCAGGGTCATGTCCATCCGGGCAAGCTGCTGTTTAAGGAATTCCCCGGTGCCGGAGGCGCATTTATTCCCGGAGAAGTTATTGATGATCTTCCCCTCTTTATTGAGGGAATAGACCACCAGATCCTCCCCTCCCATGGATACCACCGCGTCCGCCTTAAGCCCCAGAGCCCTAAGGGCGGCCTCTACACAGAGGGGTTCCAGGGTTCCCGCGGCGTTAAACATAAAACGGCCCTCGTTACCGGTAACCAGGGCGGGAATACTCCGGGGAATACTGCCTTCGGCAAGCAATTTCCGGACCGCCGCTCCAAAATCGCCTTCGTGGGGGGTGGCGGCGCTCCATATAACCTTGACCGGCTCTTCCGTCTGGTCAACCAACACCATCTTTAAGCTGGTGGATCCTATGTTAATTCCTAATGACCGCATGATACCTCAACATCCCGCTTAATTATCTTCAAAATCCGATATTTTGAAAAAGCATCTACTAATAATAACAAGACCGGCGGGATGGTTCAAGCGCAATCCGGTTTTTGGCGGCAATTCCGAATTCAACCACAGACCATCACGGACAGAACGGAATGAGCATCCCCTCATTTTTCAGTCTTCTCCATAACTCTAAAGCTCTAAAAAAATTTTCAAAATTCCCTTGACAAAAACAATAATGGTTATTATTATTAATTTTGTCAAGAGAATTTATGGAATTCTCCGGTAAATTTTCAGCGTAGGATAAAGATGTGCTGAGAAACGAACGAAAACACAGCAAGAAGCGGGACGCCATTTTGGAGACTATCCGGTCCACCCTTTCCCATCCCGGGGCGCGGTGGGTTTACGACCGGCTCAAGCCCCGTATTCCCGGGCTTTCCCTGGGGACGGTATACCGGAACATCAATGTGCTCCGGGAGGAAGGGTCCGTGGTTTCCCTGGGGGTGGTAAACGGCGAGGAACGCTTTGACGGAACCGTGGCGCCCCATCCCCACTTTATCTGCGAGGACTGCGGCCGGGTGCTGGATCCGCCCGGGGAGGTACAGGCGGAGCTGACCGGCGCCCTTCCGCTGGAGATTCCCGGCTTTACCGTCAACAGGAGCAAGACCGTATTTTACGGCCTCTGCGACAAGTGCCGGGATGCACAGAGATGAAAAACGGCGTATGCCGGTTTTATTTTATTTTTCATGGAGAAACGTATGAAATGGGTTTGTCAGGTTTGCGGTTATGTACACGAGGGCGATAAGCCCCCCGAGGCTTGTCCCCAGTGCAAGGCCCCGGCTTCCAAATTCAGCCAGGCGGCGGGAAGCCAGAGCTTTGCGGCGGAACATGTGGTAGGTATCGCCAAGGATGTGGAGCAGGATATCAAGGATGATCTCCGGGCCCACTTTAACGGGGAATGCTGCGAAGTCGGCATGTACCTGGCCATGAGCCGGGTCGCCGAGCGGGAGGGTTATCCCGAAATCGCCGAAGCCTATAAGCGCTATGCCTTTGAGGAAGCGGAACATGCCGCTAAATTCGCCGAACTCCTCGGCGAGGTGGTTACCGTCAGCACCAAGAAAAACCTGGAGCTCCGGGTAGAAGCCGAGTACGGCGCCTGCGCCGGCAAGACCGATATTGCCAAGCGGGCCAAGGAAAAGAACTACGACGCCATCCACGACACGGTCCACGAAATGGCCCGGGACGAAGCCCGCCACTGTGCCGGTTTCCGGGGACTGCTCAAGCGGTACTTCTAGTTCATGTTACGCAGGATTTGGAAGATCAAAAGAATTTTACCACGGACCGCACGGAAAGTACGGCCCTTGGGCTCAAAATTCAGGGCTTTTGTCCGTGATTGTCCGCGGTGTCCGTGGTTAAAAATATTCCCTGCGTAAGGTGAGCTCTAACATTTCAGAGAGAGGCGGCAAAGGCCGCAGGTATTCCCTGCGGCCTTTTGCTTGGGGCGGCGCTTACGGCGCGTTACCGGCGCGGGCGGGTTATAGGCCGGACAGGCGTTGATCCGCCTGTTCGGCTTCTTTTTCCAGATTAAGGGATCGAAAAATATCCCCGGAGCGGCGGTAGGCGGCGGCGGCTTCCGCGGTATTTCCCGCCTTTTTCCGCACCTCCCCCACGGCAAGCCAGTCCATACCCAGACCGTAGGTATTTTCCGCCCGGCGGTCAAAGGCCAGGGCTTCGTCCAAAGCCTCAAGGGCGCCGGCATAATCCCCCGCCACAGAACGGATCGACGCAATTAGGTACCAGTCATAGGCGGCCTGTTCCAGGTAGTTGTTTTTCCGGTGGATGTCCAGGGCGTTTTTTATCGAGTTCTCCCCATCGTTCCAGCGGCCCAGCTCCTTTTCCGCAAGACCCGCCACAGTCCAGGCCAGGGCGGTGTGGAGCGGGCTCTCTATTCGGGAAAGCTCGTCCTGTACCTGGGTCCGTACCTCTTCGGCATTGGAAACGCCGCCAAGAAGCCTGCTCCTGGCCATGTAGACCCGGCTGACCGCCGCCAGTTCCTCGTCCCCCGCGGCGGCGGCCTCATCCAGGGCGGCGGTCCAGTGTTCCTCCGCCTCGCCGGTACGGCCCATATAAAAGAGGATATTTCCCCAGGAGAGTCCGGTCCTGATAAGCAGCCTGGGATCGTCGGCGCTCACCGCCAGGCGGCGGGCTTCCTGCAGCAGATCCAGAGCTTCGGCATAGCGGCCCTGGTCCGCCGCCCGGTTGGCAAGTTCAAGCTGGGTCTCGGTCATATTCCGCACCGTAAAGATCTCGGCGGGACGTTTCGGGGCCGAGGAGCAGCCTAAGGCAAGGAACGCTGAACAGAAGAACAACAGCGCATTGCGGAGAACCGGTATTTTCAGTTTGGTAACGCCCATTCCCATGCCCCCTTAGAACTGTATGCCCCGGGGACTTGTCCCGCTGGATTCAACCTGGACCCGATCGGGCACCCCGTTCTTGAGGAGGGGATTGTTCAGCAGGGCGGTAAGCAGATCCTCCGCGGAACCCAGGGTCCTCCGCAGTTCCGTTACCAGCCCCGCAACCTGGGGCATTTCTCTGGGCAGATAATCGGTGGTCTGCTCAAGATTCCGCAGTATCCCCGAAACCGACTTGAGGGAAGCCTCCAGATCCGCATAGGTAGTCCCGCCGGGTCCAAAGGCCGCCGAAACAATGCCCCCCGGCTCATCCAGCTTTGCCGTAAACTGTTCCAGATCCGAGGTAATCCGCTTTATATCCGCCAAAATCGGCTCGAGGCCGCCGTTGAGGGAATCCACCGCCGTTTCCACCCCGCCCAGGGTACGGCCCAGGGTGGTGGCGTCGGTCCCCGTTATGGCGGACCGGACCTCTTCCATGGTGCCGTTTAAGTTATTCATAATCGAGGTGGTCTGGGCAAGAAGGTTGGATATGCTGTCGTTCTTGGGGGGAACCCGGGCCAGACCCATCTGGACATAGGTCTTGCCCTGGTTGGAACTGACGGTAGGCACAAAACTGCCGTCCTCAAGCTCTTCCGAGCCCAGGCCGGCATAAAAATAGAAGTGATTCCCCAGGCCGATGGGACTTACGTCAAGTTCCACCAGGGAGCCAAGCTTGACCCGGTTTCCGTATTCCTTGTTAATCGAAAAGAACACCTCCACCGAATCATCGTCGGAGAGTCTGACGGATTTGACATAGCCGATGGTAAAGCCCTTGTACTGAACCGCCATATCCACCGTAAGGCCGTTGGCGGAATCAAAGTAGGTTCTAAACTGATAGTCCTTAACAAACCAGCGCTTGCTTCGTCCAATCATAAAGATCGAGACAATCAAAACCAGCAGGGCGAGGACAATAAAAGCGCCGACAATCTGATCGGCGTAACGGATCTTAAACTTCATGACTCGATTCCCTTTTCAATCAGCTGGGCCATATCATCATCCGCTAAAATCTGCTCCCTTGTCAATTCAAGGGAAAGCACACCCTTTACTACCATAATAATCGTATCGGCCAGACCCTTGATGATCCTAAAATCATGGCTTACAAAGATGATGGTTTTATGCTCGTCCTGCATCTGCTTTACCAGCGTTACCAGCCGGTAGGCCGCGTCGTCGTCCAGAGATTCGGTCCATTCATCCAGATACAGGAGGGATGGCCTGCAGAGCAAAGCCCGGGCAAAGGCGATAAGTTTCTGCTCCCCCATGGAAAGCATGGCCGGGCGGATCAGCAGATCCCGCTTGTACCCGGTCATGGAGATTACCTCCCGAATCCGGTCATCCCGGGCGGCCTTGGTCATATCGGGATAGTGAATTTTGAGGGGAAGCTCCAAAATCTGATAGAGCGTCTGGTTGGCCCAGAGGGCCGAATCCTGAAAAACCACCGCCCCTTCCCGGCGGAACTCCAGGTTTTGGACCCGGTTCATCAGGGCGATGTTTCTGCCCCGGAAGGTAACCATCCCCTGGGAGGGAACCAGGAGCCCCGCGGAAAGCTTGAGCACCGTACTTTTCCCCCCGCCGGAGGGGCCCACCAGGGCGGTGGTCTTGCCCTCCTCGATCTGGAGGGAAACATCGTGGACAATCCTCGTATTCTGGGTGGAGAAACTTACGTTTTTCAGCTCGATAACCGGTTCAGCCATAGTCCCGCCTGCGAATCAACGTAAGGCCATATAGTACAGGCCCGAAAGCAGAATATCAAAAATGATGCACCACGCGAAGGAGGCGCTTACCGACTTGAGCCCCGCCACGGGAATCTCCGTACTGGCCCGCTCCACGGAAAAACCCTGGAACACCGCCACCACCGATATGATAACACCGAAGCCTATGCTCTTAATCACCGAAACGGCAATATCCGGCAGGGTTAAAATCTGAAGGAGCTTGGAAAAATAGTCCCCCGCGGATATGGGGTTCAATACATGGAGCGTCACAAAGACCTGGACCACCATCAGGGAACCCACCAGACCGAAGACGGAAAAATAGATGTTCAGCAGGAACACCGAAATGGTTACCCCCAGAACCCGGGGAACCGCCAGATGTTCCACCGGATCCACCCCCACGGCAATATAGGCCTCTACCTCGTGGGAGACCACCATCCCCGCCACCTCGATGGCGATAGCCGTGGCCGACCGGGCTATAATGATAAAGGCCGTTAAAAGGGGGCCCAGCTCTCTGGTGATGATGGTGATAAGCAAGAGGTAGATAAGCCGTTCCTGGGAGAACCGCGCCAGAAAGGGAATCCCTATGGCAATAACCGCCGCCCCTATGCCAAGGGCCAGGAGGGAGGCGATGCTGAGGGCTTCGATACAGGTAAAGAGGATCTGCATGGTCAGAATCTTGTAGGATGCCTGCCCCTTAAAGATAAAGTACTTGACCCCCTTGAGGATCTTGGCAAAAAAACCAAGGGCATAGAGCAGATCATGCAGAACCGGGATGTTTAGTTTGTCGGCCTTCATCTTTCTAAGCATAGCATAAACGGAACATGCTCTGCTACGCAAGCCTTTTTCGCAGCTCCCCAATCTGCCGCCGGACCTCTTCCGGGGCGGGACCGCCGGGAAGGTTCCGGGCGGCGGCGCAGGCGGCGGGGCTCAGAGCCTGGTAAATGTCCGCCTCGAAAAGTCCGGACCTGGCCTTGAGCTGATCCAGGGTCCGCTCCCCTATGGCCCCCTGCCCCGCCTCCATGCAGTCCCGGACCACCAGGGCGGCGGCCTCGTGGGCCTTCCTAAAGGGAAGGCCCTTGCGGACTAAATAGTCCGCCGCGTCGGTGGCTTCCAGGAAGCCGCCGGAGCAGGCCGCGGCCATGCGCTCCGTATTGAAAACGGCGCTGTCCATCATGCCCCGGAACATGCGGAGGCAGGACCGCACCGTATCCAGGCTGTCGAAGAGGGCTTCCTTATCTTCCTGTAGATCCTTGTCATAGGCATAGGGCAGACCCTTGAGCAGGGTAAGGAGGGAAACCAGGTTCCCCGCGGTCCTGCCGGATTTGCCCCGGATAAGTTCGGCAAAATCGGGGTTCTTCTTCTGGGGCATGATGGAAGAACCGGTACTCCAGGATTCGGCCAAATTGATGAACCGGAATTCCCCGCTGGCCCAGAGAATCACATCCTCGCAGAATCTGGAAAGATGAACCATCGTAACGGCGCAGGCCGCGGCCAGCTCCAGGGCAAAGTCCCGGTCCGCCACGGAATCCATGGAGTTAAGGGTGGGTCCGGCAAAGCCCAGATCCCGGGCGGCCGCTTCCCGGTCCAGGGGCAGGCCGGACCCCGCCAAGGCGCCCGAACCCAGGGGGCACCGGTCAAGCCGGACCAGGGCGTCGCCGAAACGTCCCCGGTCCCGGTCAAGGCCGGCGCACCAGGCGGTAAGATGATGCCCCAGGGTTACCGGCTGGGCCCGCTGGAGATGGGTATAGCCGGGCATCACCGAAGCGGCGTGCTTTTCCGCCTGATCCAGCAGAACCGCCATGGTTTCCGCCAGTTCTCCCCGGAGTTCCGGCACAACCCTCTTGAGGTAAAGCCTAAAATCCACCGCCACCTGATCGTTCCGGCTCCGGCCCGCGTGGACCATGCGGCCCGTATCCCCCAGGCGGGCGGTCAGAACGCCCTCGATAAAAGAGTGAATATCCTCGGCGGATTCGTCGATAACCAGGGCCCCCGATTCCAGCTCGCCGGCGATAACGGCAAGCTCCGCATCCAGGGCGGCGGCGGCGGCGGCGGGGATGATCCCCTGCCTGCCCAGCATCGCCGCATGGGCCCGGCTTCCCCGGATATCCTCCAGGGCAAGCCGCCGGTCCACGGCAATGGACGACTGGAAGGCAAAGGCTTCCGCCCCGGGCCTTTCCGCAAGCCGGCCGGCCCAAAGCACCTGCGCCGGCGGCGTTTCCGGGCTTTTTGCGGCTGCGCCGCTTCCGGATTTCTTCTCCTGCTCTTTCAAGGAAACTCCTTTCAGTCCGGCGCTTCTATCTTTGGGATAACCCTGGTAAGCAGGGCGCTTACCCTGGCGGCGTTTTCCGCGAAAACCCTGGCAATGGCCTCCCAGGTTACCGGCTCCTCATCGTTTTTCCAGGAATCGTAATCGGTGCTCATGGCCACCGCAGCGTAGGGGATTCCCGCCTCGTTGGCCAGAACCGTCTCGGTGGCAATGGACATGTTGATAATATCCGCGCCCCAGGAACGGAACATCAGGGACTCGGCCCGGGTGGAAAAGCGGGGACCTTCGATGGTGATCACCGTCCCTTTGTCGTGGAAGGGATAGGCCAGGACCCGGCATTCATCCGCCAGGATCCGCCGGAGCCGGGCGTCATAGGGATCCGCCATCGCGCAGTGGACGGGGTTGTGGGGCTCGAAGGATTCATGAAAGCTCATCTTCCGCTGTTTGGTAAAATCAATAAATTGATCGATGATGATCAAATCTCCCCGGCCTATCTCTTCCCGGAGCGATCCCACCGCGGTGGTGGCCAGGATGTGGGTACAGCCCGCGGCCTTGAGGGCGGCGATATTGGCCCGGTAATTCACCTGGGTGGGGGGAATGGTATGCTCCCGGCCATGGCGGGCCAGAAGCGCCACCTCGACGCCGCCTATGGTCCCCCGTTTCAGGGGAGACGAAGGCTGCCCCCAGGGCACGGTAACGGTTTCGTCCCGGGGATTGGAAAAGATGTCGGGATTGTCCAAACCACTCCCGCCGATAATGCCGATAAGCGCCATAGTACCCTCCTGCTAATGTATCCCGCCGAGCCCCAAAGGGGCGAGGTTCCCCTCCGGTACTGCCCCGCCGAGCCCTAAAGGGGCGAGGTTCCCCTCCGGATAGAGGCCGCGTATCCCCGCTTCAGAGGCCTCGCAGATTCCCCGTTCGCAGATAAGCCCCGTGATATACCGGGCCGGGGTTACGTCAAAGCCCCAGTTGCGGGCGGGACTTTCGTCGGGACAGATCTGCACGGTTTCGATCCTGCCCTCCGCGGTCTTGCCGCTGATAAAGCGCAGTTCCGAAGGATCCCGTTCCTCGATGGGGATCTCCCCAAGGCCGTCGCATAGGGTAAAATCAAAGGTTGATGAAGGCAGGGCCGTATAAAAGGGGACGCCGTTTTCCTTTGCCGCCAGGGCCTTGAGATAGGTGCCGATCTTGTTCGCCGCGTCCCCCCGGCGGGTTACCCGGTCCGCGCCGGTGATCACCAGGTCCACCATGCCGTGCTGCATCAGGTGGCCCCCGGCGTTATCCGCAATAAGGTCATGGCTTACCCCGTGCCGGGCCAGTTCCCAGGCGGTAAGGCTTGCCCCCTGGTTGCGGGGTCTGGTTTCGTCCACCCAGACATGGACCTTTATCCCCCGGTCAAAGGCGGCGTAAACCGGAGAAAGGGCGGATCCATAATCCACAAAGGCAAGCCACCCCGCGTTGCAGTGGGTCAGTATGTTGACCGGCTCCCCCCGCTTCTTTTCCGCGATGGCCCTGATAAGCTCCGCCCCGTGAAGGCCGATACACCGGCAGCATTCCGCATCCCCGTCGGCAATTTCCTGGGCGGCAAGACGGGCCCGCTCCCGCCTTTCCCCACCGGGGATCCGCAGGACAAGCGCCAGCATACGGTCCACCGCCCAGGCCAGATTGGATGCGGTGGGCCGGGTGTTTTTAAGCAGGGCGGCGGCCCTTTGAAGGGCCTCCCCAAAGCCCGCCGGATCCCCACCACCCCCTTCCGGGGCGGCCTCAAGAACGGCAAGGTACATGCCGAAGGCCGCCGCGGCTCCGATCAGCCCGGCCCCCCTTAGGTACATGTCCTTGATGGCCCGGCGCACATCCTCAACGGAACATAAATCGATAATCTCAAAACGGTGGGGAAGCGCAAGCTGGTTGATAATCTGTACAACCGCGGGATTCTCTTCTTTAAGCCAGATGGTCCTGTACCGCCGCCCCTCTACGTTCATGCCTGCCCCGCCTCAGCCCGCGGTCCCCTTGGATTTGGCGTCCTGGACCTTTGCGCCCTGGGTCGCCGCGCTTTGGGTCTTTGCGCCCTTGGCCGGAGGAGCCTTTCCCTTGGATTTGGTTTCGGCCTTTACGGATTTGCCCGCGTCCCGGTTCATCAGGGAACGGACCAGCACCGGAAGACCGTAAAGCCGTATAAAACCCTTGGCGTCGGCGTGGTTGTAGAGTTCCCCCGTGGTAAAGCTGGCGATACTGGCGTTGTAGAGGGAATAGGGGGAACTTGCCCCCGCGGCCCGGATGGAACCCTTGTACAGCTTGAGCCTGACCCTGCCGGTAACCGTTTCCTGGGTGACGTCCACAAAGGCGGAGAGGGCCTCCCTGAGAGGGGTAAACCAGAGCCCGCCGTAGATCACCTCCCCCAGCTTCTGGCCCACCTGCTGCTTAAAGGCATAGGTCTGGCGATCCAGGCACAGATGTTCCAGTTCCTGATGGGCGTAGTAGAGTATGCTTCCCCCGGGGGTTTCATAGACCCCCCGGCTTTTCATTCCCACCACCCGGTTCTCCACCAGATCCACCAGGCCCACTCCGTGTTCGCCGCCTATCTTATTGAGGGTCCTGATAAGATTGACCCCGTCAAGTTTCTTGCCGTTTACCGCGACGGGAATACCCCTGTCAAAATCGATCTCCACATACTCCGGCTTGGCGGGAGCCTTCTCGGGGGGAACCGTCATCTTGAGCATCCGGGCAAGGCTGGGCTCGCAGGCGGGATCTTCAAGTTCAAGCCCCTCGTGGGAGATATGCCAGAGATTATCGTCCCGGCTGTAGGAATCCTTTTTTTTCATGGGGACGGGGATCTTCCGCCTTTTCAGATAACGGATCTCATCCTCCCGGCTTTTCAATTTCCAGATCCGCCAGGGGACGATGATCTCCAGATCCGGGGCAAAGGCCATGATCCCCAGATCGAAGCGGACCTGATCGTTCCCCTTGCCCGTGGCCCCATGGGCTATGGCAAAGGCCTTTTCCTTCCGGGCATAATCCACCAGCACCTTCGCGATAAGGGGCCGGGCGGTGGAGGTTCCCAGAAAGTACTTGTCTTCGTAGAGGGCATTTGCTTTGAGGGCGGGCCATATATAATTTTCTACATACTCCTTCTTAACATCCGCCACATAGCAGGAGAGCGCGCCCGTATCCAAGGCCCGCTTCTTTATCGTTTCCCAATCCGCCTCCTGACCCACATCTACGCAGACTGCCACAATATCACAGTCGTAGTTTTCTTTAAGCCAAGGGATGATCACCGTGGTGTCCAGTCCGCCGGAATAGGCAAGGACGATCTTCTTCTTCATCTAAATACTCCTCTGTCCACAATACACGCTTTCCCCCGGCTGTTCCATCCCCCGGCTATGGTGGTCAACCGCTTCAAATGGATGAAAAATTTAACCAGAATGAATCCGTAGCCTACTAACTAGAGTCTGTCCATAATGTAGACACATTATGGACAGGCTACCTTAAAAACCGCATTTTCGCAGCCCTTGGGCGAGAAAATGCAAGGTCTGTCCGCAAAGTAACCGACTTTGTGGACAGACACTAACTACAAACAGTTCCGCAGCAGTTCCAGCCCCTGATCGATTTCCGCGTCGCCGATAATATAGGGCGGAAGAAAGCGCAGGGTTTTTTGTCCCGCGGAGAGGGCAAGCAGCCCGGGAGTCCCCGCCAGGGCTGCCTCCAAAACCGGCCAGGCATCAACGCTCAGATCGACTCCAATCATAAGCCCCCGGCCCCGGATATCCCCTATCTTTGGATGATTCCAGGAACGGAGGGTTCCAAGTATTTTTTCGCCCTTCCGGCGTATCTCCGCCAGAAAAGCAGGGGCCGTTACCGTCTCAAGCACCACCAGCCCCGCGGCGGCGGCCAGGGCGTTGCCCCCAAAAGTGGAACCGTGGTCTCCGGTTTCAAAGACCTCTCCGGCCTTTTCCCCCGCCAGAACCGCCCCCACGGGAATGCCCCCGGCAAGACCCTTGGCCAGGGTAACGATATCGGGCTGTATGCCGCAGCCTTCGCAGGCGAGAAAGGTTCCCGTCCGGCCCACCCCGGTTTGAATCTCATCGGCGATGAGGAGTATATCCCTGCCGGCGCAGAGCCTGGCCGCGGTCTTCATATAGGCTTCGTCCTGGGGCAGAATACCGCTTTCCCCCTGGACCGGTTCGAACATAAAGCCGCATACCGACGCCGGGTCCAGGGCCCGGTCCAGCGCCTCCACATCCCCCGGGGGAAGATAGAGAAAGCCTTCGGTAAAGGGGCCGAAGTTCCGGTGAAACTGATCCTGCCCCGTGGCCGCCAGGGTGGTGATGGTCCTGCCGTGGAAACTTCCCTTGAGGGTTACGATCCGGTGGCGGCCGCTTCCGTATTTTTTGAAGGAATATTTCCGGGCGATCTTGCAGGCCCCTTCGTTGGCCTCCGCCCCGGAATTGCCCAGGAATACCCGCCGCATCCCCGCGCCGGAACAGGCGGCGACAAGCTTTTCCGCAAAGGCCGCGGCGGCGTCGCTTTGGTAGTAATTACAGGTATGGATAAGTTTGGCCGCCTGTTCCGACAGGGCCTTGACCAGAGGGGGATACCCGTGACCAAGGCAGTTGACCGCGATGCCGGCAGTAAAATCCAGATACCGCTTTCCCGCAGTATCGGTAAGCCAGGCCCCCTCTCCCTTCACAAAGATCACCGGCAGCCGGTGATAGGTATGCATAAAAACATCAGCCATGATTCCTTCCTTAAAAACGAGGATGATTCCTTAAAACGGAAAGCTCAGGTTAATCCACAACCCGGCGGTCCAGGGATTTTGCCTTCTTTACCAGATCCAGAAATCTCCGGCGGTAACCGAAGCGGTCTTCCCCCAGGGACGATTCCGCCATGGCAAGGACCATGTCGAAACCGGCGTTTCCCCCGTAGGGACTTTCCCGCAGCAGCATGCCGAAGGCCGCGGCGGAGGCGGCAAAGGTAAAATCCGGGGAGACACCGGCGCGGACGGAGGCGGTTTCGACGGGGAAACTTAACAGGCTGCTTGCCGTTTCTCCCGGCAGTTTGTACCGTATCTTGACGGTAAGAAGCTCATCCGCATAAGCGGCGGAGGGGGGAATATCCGGCGGGGCCGAATACTTGAGGGGATCGGCCCGGGGCAGCGTATCGGCCTCTTTCCCCGGCGGAATAAGTTCGTAAAACGCGGTAACGGCATGACCTGCGCCGATATCACCGGCGTCAACCGTATCGTCGTTAAATTCCTCCGCCCGCATAATCCGGTTTTCATAGCCCAAAAGCCGGTAGGCTCCTACGGCGGCGGGGTTAAACTCAAGCTGGATCTTTACATCCCGGGCGATGGTAACCAGGGTCCCGTTCAACTGGTCCCCGAAGAGCTTTTCGGCTTCTTCGATGGTGTCGATGTAGCCGTAATTGCCGTTGCCCTTGGAGGCAAGCTGCTTCAAGGTCCCGTCCCGGTAATTCCCCATGCCGAATCCCAGCACCGTCAGATAGACCCCGCTTTGGGCCTTTTGGACAACCAGATCCACCAGATCGCTCCGGTTCGAGATGCCCACGTTGAAATCGCCGTCGGTACAGAGGATGACCCGGTTTATGCCCTGGGGATCAAAGTATTCCTCCGCCAGTTTGTAGGCAAGCTGAATGCCCGCTCCCCCGGCGGTTGATCCCCCGGCGGAAAGCTTCCGCAGGGCCCGCATGATACGGGGCTTGTCGCCGCAGCCGGTGGGGGGCAGAACGGTCCCCGCGGCGCCGGCATAGACGCAGACGGCAACCCGGTCATCGCCGCCGAGCCTGTCCACCAGCATCTCCATGGAGGATTTGACCAGGGGCAGCTTGTCCGGCTGGTCCATGGAGCCGGAAACATCCAGCAGAAAAACCAGGTTTACCCTGGGCCTGGCCCCGGCGGGGAATTCCCGGCCCTTCAGCGCTATCCGTGTCAAAAGATGGTCCCGGTTCCAGGGACATTCCGCGGTCTCGGCGTGGACGGCAAAGGGGCTGCCGTCCCGGGGCGGCGGATAATCATAATCAAAGTAATTGACCAGTTCCTCGATCCGTACCGACGACTTGGGGGGCAGCATGCCGTTGTTGATAAAGTACCGGGCTATGGCATAGCCCGCGGTATCCACATCGATGGAAAAGGTGGACAGGGGATGATCCGCCGCCCGCAGGAAGGGATTGTCTACGATATGATCAAATTCATCGGTGGTAAAACCGGCGTCTTCCGTTTCCGCCGCATCCAGCCAATACTCCGCCTCTCTCAAAGCAAAACCACCGTAGGCCGCGGGGCTGTAAGCCCCCCTGCTCTGATACGCCGAACATCCGGCGGCCAGCAGCAGGACCGGAACAAGGCGGAAAACATACGTTCCCTTCATGCTATACCCCTCGCAGCAAGCATAGCAGCAAAATGCCGGAAAGTCAGCTTGATAACAAACAATGTACCCCGACAGCAAACGATTAAGCCGCTTCACAAAGTCAACAGACTTTGTGCGCTTAGCTGGATAGCAGACGATTAAGCCTTTTTACAAAGTCTGCGGGGTCCTTCAGCTTCACCCCTTCCACCAGCAGAGCCTGATCCAGCAGCACGGCGGCGGTGTCGGCGATCCGGTCCTCGTCCTCAACGGTTTTGAGGCCCGCCACAATGGGATGATCGCCGTTCACTTCCAGAATCGGTTTGATCTCGGGCATTTCGGTTTGGCCCATGGCCTTGAGCATCTGGGCCATCTGCATCGTAGGATCGTTTTCGTCCGCCACAATGCAGGAGGGGGAATCGTGAAGGCGGCGGGAAAGTTTTACGTCCTTCACCCGGTCGCCCAGGGCCTTTTTGATCTTTTCGATGACGGGCTTCGCTTCTTTTTCCGCGGCCTTGTCCTTCTTTTCCCCCAGTTCCTCATCCGCGCCGGCCCGGTTCACCGCCTTCAGTTCCCAGCTTTGGGCCTCGCTCTTGCCGTCCGCGCCGGGGGTCTCTTTCCGGTAGCTGTGGAGCGAGGGGATCACAATGTCGTCGATATCATCATCCATGATGAGGACTTCGATTTCTTTGGCCCGGTAGGCTTCCAAAAGCGGCGAGGCCCGGAGGGTTTTTTCATCCCCGCCGGTAATGTAGTAGATGTTTTTCTGATCGCTTTTCATCCGGGACACATAGTC
>JAISWN010000085.1 GCA_031271075.1 Treponema sp. | reverse complement strand
GAGCTGGAAACCGGTTTCATTCAGACTTCGGCCCCGGCGCTGGACAAGCCCAAGGATCTGGTAGGGCTTCTTACCAACCTGAACAGGCACGATGTTTTTTTTATCGACGAGATCCACCGGCTTAAACCCGCCATAGAGGAGATGCTCTACATCGCCATGGAGGATTACATGCTGGACTGCGTGATCGGCCAGGGGCCCCACGCGCGGACCCTGCGGATCCCCCTCCAGCCCTTTACCCTGGTAGGGGCCACCACCAGGGCGGGGAATGTTTCAAGCCCCCTGACCGGCCGCTTCGGCATTACCTGCCGCTTTAACTACTACCAGGGGGAGGAGATGGAGGCCATTGTGCGCCGTTCCGCGGGGATACTGTCCATCGACATCGACCGTGACGCCGCGGCGGTCCTGGCCCGTTCGGCCAGGGGAACCCCCCGGATTGTGAACCGGCTTCTGCGCCGCCTGCGGGACTTTGCCCAGTTCAGCGGCAGTCCCTCCATAAGCCTCCCGGTGGTGGAGGACGGGCTCAGGCGGCTCGGGGTCGATTCCCTGGGCCTGGAGAACCATGACCGGGAGATCCTGCGGATCATCATTGAGCGTTACAACGGCGGGCCGGTGGGCGCCGAAACCCTGGCTATCTCCATCGGCGAATCGGTGGATACCCTGGAGGATTACTACGAGCCGTACCTTATCCAGGCGGGGCTTATCCAGCGCACTCCCCGGGGCCGGATGGTCACCGCCCTGGCCTACGAGCACCTGAAACTTGCCGGGGGAAAAGGCGGGAACGAGGGGCTTCTCTTTTGAAGCTTTCCGATTTTTCTTTTGATCTCCCTGAAGAACTCATCGCCCAGTATCCCCCGGCGGAACGGGGGCAATCCCGGCTCATGGTTCTGGATCGGCAAAGCCGCCGCCGGGAACACCGTATGGTGGGGGATCTCCCCGGACTGCTTGAGCCCGGTTCCCTTCTGGTGTTCAACGATTCCCGGGTTCGCAAGGCCCGGCTCCTGGGCAGATCCCTCAACGCCGGAACCTGGGTGGAATTCCTCCTGCTTGACAAGCTTAGGCCGGACGGCAGCCTCTGGCGGGTTATGTGCCGGCGGGCGAAGCGCCGCAGGCCGGGCAGCCGCTACGTGTTTGCCGGTACTGCTGCCGGTAGTACCGCCGGTTCCGCTACCGATGAGGCGGCGGCGGAAATCGCCGGTGAGGAGGGGGAGTTCAGGCTGCTGCGTTTCGACCGGCCCATCGACGACGCCTGGCTTGACCGGAACGGGCATGTACCCCTGCCGCCCTATATCAGGCGGGAAGATCAGGCTTCCGACAGCGAACGTTACCAGACCGTTTACGCCTCCCGAACCGGTTCCGCCGCGGCCCCCACCGCGGGACTCCACTTTACCCGGCGGCTCCTGGAGGCCCTTGAAGCGGCGGGGATGGAGACCGCTTTCATCACCCTCCATGTGGGGCCGGGAACCTTCCTCCCGGTCCGGGCGGAGAACATTGAGGATCACCAGATGCACCGGGAATCCTACCGGATCGACGATGAAACCGCCTCCCGGATCGAAGAGGCCCGGGCCGCGGGCCGCAGGATAGTCGCCGTGGGAACCACCAGCCTGCGTAGCCTGGAATCGGCCTGGGAGCCCGGCGGCAACAACTCCGGTGATGACGGCCGGGCGGGAAAGCTGCGCCGGGGGGAGGGGGACACCTCGATTTTTATTTATCCCGGTTACACCTTCAAGGCGGTGGATCAGCTCTTTACCAACTTTCACACCCCCCTCTCCACCCTGCTCATGCTGGCGGCAGCCTTCGCCGGCCGGGAACTGATTTTGGAAAGCTACGGCGAAGCGGTTCGGGAAGGCTACCGTTTTTTCAGTTACGGGGACGCCATGCTGATTATCTGAGGCTGTTTCAAAACTTCAGTTTTTGGAAAAGAACTTGGAAAGAAGACGGCGAATAGCATTTTGAAGCAAGCTGGTTTAAAATAGATGATGAAACAATATGGTCATCATATTTAATTTTAGGAGTTTGTTATGAAAACTTATATCGCTTTTTTTGAATATGTTAATGGAAAGAACGGAAAGAACGGATACAGTGTTGTATTTCCGGATTTCCCTGGATTTGTTACTGCCGGGAACAATTATGAAGAGACATATAGAATGGCTCATGAAGGCTTAGCTTCTCATATTAAATTTCTGGAAAAAAATGATATACCTATTCCAGAACCTAGAACTATGGAACAAATTGAAAATACCTGGGAAGATTGGAAAGAGTGGAAAACCGATAATGATTATATTGTGGTTCCAATTAACAAACTTCCCATAGTAACAAAAGCAAAAAGAATAAATATTTTTATTAACGAGGGATTGTTGGCAAAAATAGATATGGTGGCAAAAAATCGTTCAGAGTATATTAGTCAAGCAATAGAGCATTCTTTTTCCCCTTGACCGCTCCCGGCCTGGTTATGCGCTTATCGCTTCCCTCACCAGTTCCGCCGTCCCCTTCGCTTCCGGCTCTCCTTCTCCCGCTCTGATAGGGTACATGGATCATGCGTCACGGATAGTTTTCCTGCTCATGGTGCGGAATATCCATGACGAACTGCTGAGAATTTCCGACTACCGGGGCCGGATGGAAATAGAAAAACACGCCATGCTGAGCGAAAGCGGGAGGCGGCGGGCCTTTGTCAAAGCCGCTTCACGGACAGCGAAAATGTAACAGTCTTTTTTTCGGGGTTTTGTCAGGGGAAGAATGTCAAGGGAAGAATTGACAGGCAAAAAAAACCGCCACCGAAAGGAGGAAACGGTGGCGGTATGGAAAGGAGAATCTCCATGGGAGAAGGTACTTACACTTTAAGAACCGTCTGTCTGGGGAATGGTTACAAAAAAAGGAATTAAAAACCCCATGTATAACGGAGGCCGGTGGAAATACGAAAGGCGGCGCTGAAGTCGGCGTTGGGGTTCCGTCCCTCTCCACCTTTGGGGAAGTAGGACTGCCAGGCGGCCTCGCCGTAAATAGAAAGGGTTCCCTGCCCGGCCTTTATCGGAAAAGGCGCGAAGCTTAATCCCGCGGCCCCAATGACCGCGTTGCCCCCGGTATACCGCCGCCGCCCCTCTTTTGTCCCTAGTTCCGCGTCACCGATGCTGAAGGCGGGACCGGCGAAGATCCGGAAACGCTCGTCCAGACCCAGGGAGAAGGTAAGCGGCATACGGAAAACCCCCAGGGTATTGTCCCATTCGGGCCGGAGTTCCACACCGGGCATAAAGGACCGGCCTAACAGCTTCCCCTTCCAGGCAAGCCCCAACTGGGAGGCCCCGCCCCGGATGATGTTTCCGCCCGAAAGCACCCCGTTCCAGGTGGGGGCAAAACCGACCCCCAGGAGGAGCTTGTCCCGCCAGGAACCGCCTTCCCCCGCCGCTTCCCTGGTTCCGCCGGTTTCGGGCAGCCGGGCAGCCGGACCACCCGCCAATGGGGACCCGTCCCCGGAAACCTGGGGAAGTTTTTCCGGCGAAGCCGCCGGCCGCGGGGTCTCCGGCACGGACAGGGAGGCCAACTCCGGTCTCCGGCCCTCCGGAGGGGCCGCGGGCAGGGCCCGTCCGGCGGCGGCGAAGGTCCGGCGCCAGTAATCCTCATCCAGCCGGGAATAGATAACCCCCGTAAGGGGGCCGTCGGAGGCGGCGTGGATAAACCGGCCCTCCCCGGCATAGATCCCCGCATGGGAGATCCGCCGTTTATCACTCGGCAAAGTAGAAAAGAACACCAGATCCCCCGGCTGGAGCGCCCCGGCGTCTATCCTTTCCACCCAGTTGTACAGGGCCGTGGTACTCCGGGGCACGGATACGGAAAGAGCGTCCTGAAAACTACGGTAAACCAGCCCGGAGCAGTCAAACCCTTTGCTATCTATGCCGCCATAGCGGTAAGGCGCCCCCCGGTACTTTTCCGCCTCGGCAATCAGGGCAAGCCGGGACTTGCGGATTGCCTCGCCCGGCTCCTCCCCCTCCCGCTGCCGGATTGCGCTTATACTCAGGGGCGGGGCCGCGAAAAGAGGGGGAAAAACAAAGAGGACAAGGGAACAGAGGTGCAAAGCAAAAGCCGACTTCTTCATATCGAAGATTATCGGCTAAAATGGGGCTTTTTTGTATAACGGTGACCACCCCCCGCTTTTACCGGCGCTTTTCTACCACTCCCGTGGTTGAAAATCCTTTGACGGCTCAAGCAGGCGGACATCTTCTTTGAATGGTTTGAGTACAATTAGGGTATTCAAGAAAGCAATCCAACATGGCTGCCCTCAATTCTCTGGTCGATATTCCCGACGACAAAGGAGTTCACCTGAAGTCCGCAGGCGCCAAAGGCGAGAAATATGAGCGCGCCGAGTCCATAATGTGTCTACATTATGGACAGACACTAAATAGGGAGAGATTTGACACTTACAAAAAATTGGGTTCAGATAATTAAAAGGCTGCTTACCGGGCGGACGAGCCCGGTAGGGGTGGTGTCGGAGCAGGCGGGGTAGCTGAGTTCCGTAAAGGTTCCCCCGCCGCCGAAACCCAAAAACGATGAGGCGCCGCCGTCCACGTTGACCAAGTCCGCAAGATCGCCAAAGTACCGGCGGGCCAGATCGCACATTTCCCGGTAGTTTACCCCTCGGGAAAGGGCGCTTCTCCCTGAAAAAACTATGACGCAGAGTTGTCCTTTCGCGGTAAGGCCCAGAGCCGTCCGGGGATGCCGGGCACTGGTATCGTGGACCGGGCTTTCCTGGGTCTGCCGGGAGAGGGGGGAAAGCCAGCCTTCCTGCCGGAAGGTGGCGATCCCGTCCGCGCCTCCATCGAATATGCCCCGATGTTTCCGGATCAGGGAAATACCCCCGCCGTAAGCCCAGCGGAGTTTCCGCCAAATTTCCGGGGCCAGCGCTGCCGGGCCCTGCAGATCAAGGCCGATCTCCGGCACCGCTGGGGGGTAATAACCACCGGCCCTTTCCCGGAGCCCTAAGAAGTCAACCAGCGTCCGGCCTGTTTCCTCAGGCAGGGAGACTACAACGCCGATGGAAGGGAGGAGGACATCCCCCCGGCGGATACAGCGGACCCGGCTGCCGATGATCACCAGGTTCAGCCTTCCCCGGCCCACAGCCTTCCGGTAAAAGAAGGGATCCGCCTCTTCATCCTCCCGGGAGAGGCAGGGGGTAAAGATCGCCGGCTTACCGGGGCAGAGCCGGTTGACCTGTTCCGCATCCCAAGCTATTTCAAAAGCGCCGATCCGTAGCTTACCGCATCCCAGGGAAAAATGAAAAAAATGAAAATTCCCTTCTCCGTCCAGGGCGATACAGGCTTTCCGGTAAAGGGGAAAGGACTGCCGGGTTTTCTCGTTTTCCCGTTCAAGAAAAAAATCAACCTGTTCCCGGTCCGCCCCGATCTGTTCATCCGGCCGATCAGTCCGCAGTCGGTTGTAGAAATCCACAATATGGCCGGTAGTGTAAAAAAGAAAATTACACATATACCGGGGTTCTTCCAGAAAACCGCTGTCCCGGGCAAACTGCCGGAAGGATCTGCCTCCATAGGAATTGATAACACAAATCCGGGCGCCGGCGGATTCTTCCACCACTAAACCGTTAATCAAAACCCGGTCAGGCTCCCCGGAAACGGGTTTCGCGCCGGCGGGGCGCTTTTTCTCCCCTTCCCCATCACTATCATTATTGGGGGAAAAATCGTGGCATATAACAAAACCATGTTTACCGGGAACGGCCAGGCGATCCGCCTTCTTCCGCAGTATAACTACCGGAGTCTTCCAGTCGTTTTCCGCCAGGTTCATCCCCCGGTATAATTCGCGATCCAGTTCGGGAAGATCCCCGTAGATGTTGACGAAACATTCAGGATACCGGGCTCTCAGTTCTTCCGGGGACAAGGCGTAGACCCCTTCCCCGTAGAGCCCGGCCAGATAAGCCAGATGGCCGTAACTGAGCCGGGTAAGCTCCACCAGGGGAACATGGGGGAAAATATTGAGACCCGCCGGGATATACAGGGCCGTCTTGTGGTCCTCGGCAAAAACATTCAGCACCGCTTGGGCGTAGAGGTTCCGTGCGGTGGTATAGGCTATAGCGGGTATCCGGAGGTTTCTGACGGACAGAAAGGCTTCCTCCCCATAGGCGCAGAGGAAGATATCCTTTGCGGCAATGAGCCGGGAAAGTTCCTCGTCCCAGGGCAACCGGCTTAGATCGGCGCCCCGCCCGGGGATTGGGTCTTCCGTGATTCTGAGCAGCCCCCGGGAAAACCAGCGGGAGACTGTTTCCTCCGGCCGCCGGCCCGGCGTTTTGCCCTGCCTCCTGTCCCGGGCCAGAAGGAAATCAAAATCCGCCAGGGAAGCGCCAGGGCTTAACGCCGAACTCTTAAGGACAAGAAAAACAGTTTTCCCCATCCCGATATACCGGCCCGCTTTTTCTATCACCTCGGGAAGGAGGGATGCATCGCCGGGCGCCAGGAGAACAGCGTTTTTACCGCGAAGGAGTTCCCCTTCCTCCCTCGGCGCGGCTACGTGGGCGAGCAGAGGAAGAGGAGCCAGCACGGCAGCGGGAGGGAGGCTTGCGGTAACACTCATGTTCCCGGGCATATAGGCGGCCATCCGGTGAAACGGCCGGAACAGGGCTTCCGTTCCGATGTGCCGCATCCGGATTCGGTGAAAGAGAAGGTAGAGTTCCTCGTTGGAAAGATCCCAGAAAAAATCCTCCCGGTTTACAAAATCCGTAACTTCCTTTTGGTAGGAGGCAAAGGTCGCGGCGTTTATCCGGCCTTCAGCCAAAAGTGTTTCTACCCACCTGTCCTGCCAGAAACAGCGTCCACCCCTCTTGGAGAGGGAAAAATCGAAGTAGTGAAAATGCCAGTACAGGGTGTAACCCCGGAAATTTTTCCGCGTAAAACCGCCGAAACAGTAGGCATCCTCCGCCAGATCCAGATACTTTCCCACTGCTAACCCTCAAAGACCAGCCTATATGACAGGGTCCCACAAAAAATAAAAATCATCCTGTTCGGAGAAGTAATGCTCCATAAGAAAACTGTTGCAAATCCGGGGAAAGTTATCGTACTTTTTTACCTCCAGCTTGTCAAAACGTACCCAAAAACTGATGTTGCTTTGTATTTCACTCCGGATTCGGGGATAGATAATATCTTCAAAATCCTCAATTACCCTACCCAGGAGAACCACCCGATCCAGATCCAGAAGCACGATAAGGTCGAGAATCTTGGGGGCCAGGAGGATCCCGATATCCTCAATAACCGCAAGGGTTCCCGGAACGCCCTGTCTGGCTTCTTCCACAATTTTCGCATAAGGCTTGCCCAGTCTCCGTTCCAGGGCGGTGCTGGTAATAAACTGGGTGATGCAATTTTTCCGGCCACAGAAACACTGCACCGTTGTATCACTTTTAGCGGCGGTAAGGTGGCCCAATTCCCCGGAAACCTTATTGGCGCCCTTTACCAGGGTTCTGTTGATCACCAGCGCGGAGCCTACCCCGTCTTCTACCTTAATCAGCAAAAAATCGGTGCTCCCCCGGGCAACAGCGTTTTCATAATAAGCCAGGATGTTCACATCGTTCAGAACAAAGACCGGAATACCCAGTCCGGCAAGTTCCTTCCGCAGATTAAGCTGGCGCCAGCACAGGCTATACGCCTCCACCACTATGGCGTCCCGGTCATTCACAATACCGGCCACGCTTATCACAATGGCGGCAATAGCGCGGCCTTCCCCACGGCTGATCATCCCCTCCATGGTCGTTTTGAGAACATCCAGGGCCTGCGTTCCCCGGCCCAGGGGCAGCCGTTCCTCCGTAAGAACGCCGCCATCAAGATCGTTGAGTATAACAAGGATCTCTTCCCAGGTAATCCTTACGCTCAGGATAAAAAAACCGGCGTAATTGAGCCGCAGGGCCAGGGCGTTGCGCCCCTTGCCTTTAAGGGGCAGGGGCTCTTCCAGAACGATTCCCCGGCCAATCAGGGAACCGGTAATATTTGTAACCGTTTGGGGGGCAAGACCGACTTTTTCCGCCAGCATTTTCCGATAAATTCCCTTTTCCCCATGGATGGTTTTTAAAATGCGGCGTGTGTTTCTTATCTGCATCAATGATGAACTATTAATCCTACTGGCGCCCATCAAACCCGCCTCTGTGGAAGCGTACCTTGGGTTTGCGGCCATAGACAAAGTACAAAGCTGCGGAAGAGATAATCATCAGGACTACGGAATACACAAAGGACATAGCCTTGGCATTCAGAGTGCTGCTTTCATCACTCGCGGCGCGGATCACCGGCCCCAGGGGAATAAGAAACGGGTTGAAGAGAAATACCGTCAGGTCGTAATCGGCAAGGAGGCTGTTAAAATTCAGCGCCACCACCGAGGCCACTGCGGGCAGAATCACCGGAAGAACCACCCGCCTAAAGCGGTAAAAAGGAGCAGCCCCCATGCTGCGGGCCGATTCTTCCAGCGCGGCTTCCACACTGAAAAAGGCCGCCTTGATCATCCGCAGGGAGAAAGGAATTTTGATGATGATATAGCCGAAGAGCAGGATGACAGGTGTACCTACCAGGATCTGGTTCGCCACCAGAGGGTTGCGGCGGTCAAAGGCCATCAGCAGACTCATTCCGATAAGGGTGGTGGGGAGCAGCCAGGGGATAAGCATGGAATATTCCAGGAAACCGGCGAATTTGGTAGTGGATTTGTGGATGATCCGGCACACCTGGGTGGTCAGCATCGCTACCAGTACCGCCGCCAGGGCCGAGTAGACAATACTGACAAGGTAAGGCTTGACGGCATCAGCGGAATTGAAAAGCTTCAGATAATTTTCTGCCGAAAGGCTTGAGGCGCTGAATTTACCGGAGAGGATCGTTACCGAATCGGTAAAGGAATAGAGGATAACCAGGGCAATGGGGCCGACATAGATCAGAAACAGGATATAAGCGGCGGAATGAGCCAGAATATTAGCCAGGGGATTGGGGAGCTTTTCTTTTCGGATCTTCGACTTCACCTTGGAAATGGAAATATAGTAGCCCTGCCGTTCAATACGGTTCAGGAAGGCCAGCAGGGTGATGGTTACCGCTCCCAGGATTATGGCAAGCAGAGCCGCGATGTCCCGGGAATAGCGGGTTCCGGCAAAGGTGATAATCATAGGATTGATGGTCTGGAAATCCGGGCCTCCCACGATCAGGGGGGCAGACACGGCCCCCAAGCCGGTAAGGAAGGTGAGAATGGTTAGGGCAAAGAGGGTAGGTTTCAGCACCGGCAGTACCACCTTGAAGAATATGGTCTTAAAGGACGCGCCCATGTTCTTCGCCGCCTCCACGGTTTGATAATCAATACCCCGGATGGCGTTGGAGAGAAAGATGATATGGTTAGATGTACAGGCAAAAGTCATGATGTAGAGCACCGCGAAGTAACCCTGGAACCAGGCGGGGTTGAGATCCGGAATGAAGCGCATGATCAGATGGGTGATGATTCCCTGCTCGCCGTAAATGTATCGGTAACCCGTACAGAGTACGATACCTCCGTAGACCAGGGTACTCAGGTAACCCAGCCGGATGATCTTCGCCCCCTTAATGTCCAGGTATTCGGTAAATATGACCAGGGCAATGCCCACAATGTTCACGGTAACTACCAGCGAAACGGCGAGTACCAGGCTGTTGCGGAGGCTCTTCATGGCCCGTTCCGAGGACAGGAGTTTCCGAAATACCGTGAGAGAAAAATTCCCGTCCTTATACACAATACCCGCCAGAATACTGATGTTCGGGTAAATGATAAATACAAAAATAAACCACAGGATAAAGGCCCGGATCAGAAGCCCGGCGGGACCTGTCCGTTTCAGCTTTTCCTTTAACCCTCCCGATTTCATCCTAGCCCCCTAAAACTGCATGATAGCCCGGGAATCAAGATACAACGGCACTTTGTCCCCCGCCTTGCAGACGGTAGTTCCCCGGCTCTTTTCGATACTCTTTATCTTTTCCCCCGCCGCCTCAAAGGTGTATTTAGTAAGGGCGCCGTAATACTCGGCCTCCAGTACTTTCGCTTCAAGCAGGATGTCCAGATGCTCCCCGGGATGCGTTTCAATTCCCTCAAGGCGGATAAACGCTTCCCTGCCCGTATCGAACCGGCGCTTCTCCTTGGCGTTGATGGCGGCCAAAATCCCCGGCCCCAGGCGGTTGATATCTCCGATAAAATCACAGACGAATTCGGTAGCGGAATGGCTATATATTTCGTACGGGGTACCCACCTGTTCGATGGTTCCATGGTTAAACACGGCAATCCGATCCGAAAGGGTCAGGGCTTCCTCCTGATCGTGGGTCACATACAGGGTTGTAATCCCCAATTCCTTTTGCAGCCGTTTCAGTTCCCCCCGCAGATCCACTCGTAGCTTGGCATCCAGGTTGGAGAGAGGCTCGTCAAGGCAGAGAATCCGGGGCTCCAGTACAATGGCCCGGGCCAGGGCCACCCGCTGCTGCTGGCCGCCGGAAAGTTCGGACACATTACGGGAAAGCTGATCTTCACTGATAGCCACTTTACCGGCAATTCTATACACCTGCCTGCGGATCTCCGCCTCGGGCAGCTTTTTTACCCGGAGACCAAAGGCCAGGTTCTCAAACACATTCATGCTGGGAAAGAGGGCGTAACTTTGGAACACGATCCCTATACCCCGCTTCTCCACCGGCTCGTTGTTTATTACCTTGCCGTCCACCAGGATCTCCCCCGAGGCGGGGCTGATAAAACCCACCAGAGAACGGAGCAGGGTAGTCTTACCGCAGCCCGAGGGCCCCAGGAAGGTAAAAAATTCCCCCTCCTCAATGGTGAGACTTAGCTTCTCTATGGCGGTAAAATTACCGTAGTTGATTTGGACATTCCGGTATTCAATCATAGGATCCCCCAATGGGGAAGCCATCTCAGGAAGATCCCCGGGATGGCTTCATCTGAAGCCTGTTTCAAAACCAACCGGGTTTTGAAACAGGCTCGAATTTCAGACCTTATTTTACATATTCCAGGTTGATCTTTTCCATCCAGGCTTCAATGTGATCGCCCACAAATTTCCAGTCAATGGGTTGAGGCTTGAGGCTGCTCAGCATTTCCCGAATCTCCTGGCTTGACTGGGCCAGGGCGGTTTTACTTGCCGGCGCGGCGTCGAATTGTTTGGAGAATTCGCCCTGGATCTGGGGAGAACCGAACCATTCGATAAAAGCCTTTGCCAGTTCCACATTCTTGGAGCCCTTGAAGATCGCCACCTGCTCCACCACAAAAGGAGCGCCGATTTCAGGCCGGACGTAGTCAATAGCCGTCAGTTTGTTCTGATCCCGCCGCTGGAAGTAACCGTTGCCCCATATACCGGTCATGGGGGTCTTCCCGGAGACAAAGTTTCCGAACCAGTCCTCATCGGCGGTACAGAGGTGATGATCCTGGATGTACTGGCGGATCACGTCCCAGCCTTCCCTGGAAATTCCCAGTTCCCCCTTATCGTCCCGGTAACGTACCAGTATCCCCGCGATGAGGCTTTGGCTGGTTCCGCCTCCCAGGGCGAGCACGTTGATCTTCCCCTTGAACTGGGGCCGGGTGGCCGCTTCCACCCAATCCTTGGGCGCGGTCTGGGGGGTATACACATCGGTCCGGTAGGCCATGATAAGAGGCTGGATGACAATGGGGTAATAGTACCCTTCCTTGTCTCCAACGCTCATGTCTACGTCGCCGACCCAGGAGGGAGGATCAAATTTGAGCAGCAGATTGTTGGTTTTAAGAACCTCGTAGCTCATGGCATTTAACCCAAAGACCATGTCGGCAAGTTGGTTGTTCTTCTCCGCAATGGCCCGGCTCAAAAGGTCGCCTCCACCAATATTGACGATATTGATATTAAAGCCCGCTTCCTTGGCCTTTGCGGTGATCCAGTCCCCCTTACCCTCGGTACCGGAGTTGGTGTAGATCAGCAGGGGCTTGGACTTGTCCAGGGTCCCCCCGGAAGATGCTGGGCTATCCTGCTTCCCGCCAGCATCCACATTCCAGACGATTCCCAGAGCCAGAATAAGCCCCAGGACCAGTGAACTCAGTTGAAAACCTGTTCTTTTCATGATTTTCCCCTACCTCCTATCTGTTTTCACAGAAGCCGCAATTAATCCAGTGAGTAGATTATATAGCCGGTTCTTTTGATTTGTCAACAAAAAACGGT
>JAISWN010000072.1 GCA_031271075.1 Treponema sp. | reverse complement strand
TCGTTGAATTCGGCGCCGCGTCGATCCCCTGCCTTGAGACCCTCAAGACATTTATCCCCGAGGACAAACTCTGGCCTCCCCACTGGGATACCTGGGAATATTGGGGGCTCTTCTATGATCTAACGTTTAAATTCGGAAAAGTAGAGATGGGGGGCAGCCTGGAGGAATTCATTGACAATACCCAAACCTATGAGGCTAAAGTAGTCAAAGAACAAATTGAGGCATGCCGGCAGCGGAAATACCAGCCCGTAAGTTCCATGTACCTTTACTATTGGTCCGATCCCGTCGCGATGATAGGTTCCGGGCTTTTGGATTACTACCGCCGGCCCTATAAGGTCTACGAATCCATGAAGGCGGTATATACCAGGGTGCTGGTAAGCCTTGAATGGAACGCGGACCCCTATATCATCGGGCGGGACAAGATATACCGGCCTGGGGATGATTTTGCCGGGAAAGTCTGGGTAACCAACGACTTGGAATTGCTTAAGGACTGCACAATTTCCTGGAAAGTAGTTTCGGAAAAAAGCGGAAGAACAGAATTGGAAAACACCTTTGTCTCCAATCTGGACGCCGACAGCAGCGAGATAATCGATCAGTTTGTCTGGCATATTCCGGCGGACGCGGAAGGCGGATACAGGGTAAACATGACGGTTCAGGACAGCGCGGGAACGGCGCTTTCCACGAATTACACCGATTTGATTGTACGGAAGTAAACGAAGCATGAGGAGGAATTCGATTTGAAAGCGCTGCGAAAGACAAAGGCCGCCGCCGGGGCGGAACTGCTGGACCTGCCGGTTCCCGAAATCGGCCCCCGGGATCTGCTGGTAAAAGTCAAGGCCACTGCTTTATGTAAATCCGATGTGGAGGTGTTTGAATGGAGCCCTCTTGTACAGGCGGCAAATTATACGCTTCCCTTTACCATGGGGCATGAATTTGCGGGGGAGGTTGTAAAAACCGGTGAACTGGTTCAGGGTTTTGTCCCCGGCGATAAAGTTGCCGGGGAAACTCATATACCCTGCGGTATCTGCCGGGAATGCCGGACCGGAAACGCCCACATCTGCGGTAACCACATGGGCGTCCTGGGGCGTACCTTTAACGGTTCCTTTGCGGAATATATCAGACTGCCGGAAGTTTCCGCCATAAAACTGGCGGCGGACGCCGACTATGTTCAATGTTCCCTCTATGAGCCGCTGGGAACCGCGATTCATGCCTTGCAGAAGGTAAAGGTATTGTCCGGGGCACACATAGCCGTACTTGGGCCGGGAACCATAGGGCTTATGACCTGCGAGGCCGCGAAGGCCATGGGGGTAAGCCGGGTATTCGCGGTAGGAACAAATCCGGAACGCCTCAAATACAGCAGGGAACTTGGCGCCGATGCGGCCATTAATACCAAAGAACAGGATTTTGTCAGGGAGATAAAGCGTCATACTTCACGGCTTGACGCGGTCATAGACTGTACGGGCAATACGGCGCTCATCAACCATGCTATTGACGCCCTGGCGATCGCGGGAACCCTGGTTCACATGGGAAATGTACAAAAAGAATTGACCATACCGGGATTTATGTACCGGGTAGTATACCGGGAACTTACGATTACGGGAATTTTTGGCCGGCATCTTTATACCACTTGGGACATCCTGAATAGTCTTTTGGAAAGCGGCCGGGTAAAGCTTGAGCATTATGTGGGAGAGGTGATGCCGCTTTCCCAGTATCAAAAAGGATTGGAACATTTTAGCCGGTTAAAAGGCAGGGCCGTAATGCTGCCGGAGGGTGAATAATGGAAGCGGTAGAAATATTTGAAGTCGGCCCCAGGGACGGGCTTCAGCCGGAGCCTGAGTTTGTGGAAACGGCAAAAAAGATAGACCTGGTAAACCGGCTTACCGAAGCCGGCTGCCGGCGGATCGAAGTAACATCTTTTGTAAATCCCAAATGGGTGCCCCAGATGCGGGACGCGGGGGAAGTATTCGCGGGAATAACGAAAAAAGCGGGAGTTGTGTACAGCGCCCTTATTCCCAACATGAAGGGCCTGGAGCGGGCTTTGGAATGCGGGCTGGAAGAAGTGGTAACCATTATGAGTACCAGCGAGAGTCACAACAAAAAAAACCTGAATACCACGGTAGCGGATCAGCTCAAAATAATCGAAGAGATAAACCTGGCGGCAAAGCAGGCGGGGCTACGGGTACGATCCTACATTGCCACCGTGTTCGGCTGTCCCATAGAGGGTTCCGTGGATCCTCAAAAAGCCCTGGATATTGCCCTGGCCCTGGAATCCTTTGGATCCTATGAAATTTCCCTGGGTGATACAACCGGAATGGCAAGCCCCGATTCGGCGTACCATATTCCAAAGATGATCCAGAGGGCCTTAAAGAAAGCCCGGCTGGCGGTTCATTATCACAAGTATTTCGGCCTGGAATTGGCCAACAATCTCGCGTCATTTAACGCCGGTATACGGATCTTTGACGGGGCTGCCGGCGGGCTGGGCGGATGCCCCTACGCGCCCGGCGCAAAAGGCAACTGCGCCACCGAAGTGCTGACGGAAATGTTCCGGCGCATGGGAATAGAGACCGGAATCGATCAAAAAAAAATAGAAGAAGCCGGGGCCTACGCTCAAACCCTGAGCACCCTGCTGCATCAAAAGGAGGCATGTTCATGCTAGAAACAGTCAAGTCAGAATATTTTGACGGAAAGATAAAAAACCAGAACCTTGAGACCGAGGTGTTTGTCAGGGTTTACGGATCGGACCCTGCGAAGGTGGCCGAAGCCTGCCGGGCCGCGGCGGAGATACGCGGTGAATTTCTTGAAAAGAAGAGCGGTAAATCCCTTGCCCATATCAAGGCTTCTGCTGTCGATACCTGTTCCCTCAAAGAAGGGGCCATCCTCTCGGGGATAGAATCAAAAATCGGCGCGGCACTGATCCCCATGGGTTACGCGGGCCCGGCAAAAATCATCGGGCACTACGTGAAGGCGGATGAAGAAATCTACATTCCCCTGGCGACGAACGAAGCCGCCCTGATAGCCGGGGTCCAGCGGGGGCTCAAAGCCATTTCCCTTGCCGGAGGGCTTAAGACCCTGGTTCACTTTGACGGTATGACCAGAGCTCCCCTTATCGAAGCGCCGGATATATATGCCGCCCGGGACTTTATCAATTTTTTAACAGACAATGATGACTATATAAAGGAATTGCAGAAATGCGTCCCCGATCCCTTTGTAAGGCTGGTCGGCATAGAACCCTATCAGCTTGGAACCAAAGTGTTTCTCAGGCTTAACTTTAAGACCGGAGACGCCATGGGCATGAACGGGGTAACCAAGGCCTCGGCGGAGATATGCCGGTATATTCTTGCCAAACATCCCGATTGGAAGCTGCTTACCATCAGCAGCAATATGTGCGCCGATAAAAAGAACGCCCACATAAACGTGCTTCATGGCCGGGGTAAATCAATACAGACCGAGGTGTTTCTTTCCGACGAACTGCTGGGCAGGGTCTTTAAGCCCGGCGTGAACGGCCGCAGCGTGGAAAAGCTGGTGTTCCATAAATGCTATCTGGGGAGCAATTTCAGCGGAACCATCTCCGGGTTTAACGTGAACGCCGCCAACGCGGTGGCCGCGTTCTATGCCGCCACCGGCCAGGATCTGGCCCAGGTGATTTCTTCTTCCTCCTCGTTTGTACAGGCCGACGCGGTGGACGGAGGGCTGCACTTCATGGTATCCCTCCCCTGCATGGAGCTGGCCGCTTTCGGCGGAGGCGCCGCCTTCGGTACGGCCCACGA
>JAISWN010000190.1 GCA_031271075.1 Treponema sp. | reverse complement strand
GTTCCGTCTTTGATGATGTGTACATTGCCGTGGGATGATTCGGTAACTATCCCGCCTTCCCGGTACAGTACCGCTTCGTGGGCCCCCTGTTCTTTTGCCCGCTGGGCGGCAATAACGTTGGGGACAAGGTTAATGGTTTTGATATTGCAATGTAAAAACCGCGTGTCCTTATGGGTAATAAGTTTTACCTTTCGGTAAATATCGGGGACCGCCAGTGGTTTCAGCATGATCGTAAGATTCGTTTTTCCGTCTGCCGGAAAGGCGTGTTCCCGCCGGGCAGTACCCCGTGTCCACTGCCAGTAAGCCAGGAGGGGGACATTATCCACCTTCTCCACCAGGCTGGTCAGAATCGCCCTGAGCTCGTCCTTGGCGCAGGAGGGCTTGATCTCCAGCCCCCGGGCGCTGGTAAAGAACCGGTCTATATGTTCGTCCAGGGTAAAAATAACCCGGTTCGCGCATAGTGCCGCGTCGTATACACCGTCCCCAAAGTAATTCCCCCGGTCGTTCATGGGGATACTCATGTCATCCAGGGGGCCCCACTGACCGTTGTAGTAACCTAACGCGTCCATATTTAACCTCTTTACCTTTTGCTGTTTTCAGCGGAATTTGTTCGGAAACTTCAGTTTCCGAACAACTCTATTGATGAATCCATTTTACCACAGGTTTCTAGAGCAACTCCAGAAGCTCCTCCGGCTTCCCGATGATCCGGGCGGCCCCGGCCTTTTCCAGGGTTTCCCGGGGGCGGAAACCCCAGCTTACCCCCAGGGGGAAGCAGCCGGTATTGACGGCGGTTTCTATGTCGATCTCCGAGTCCCCCACAAGAATCGTCTCCCTGGGGGTGCGGTCAAGCTGTACCAGTATCTCCCAGGCCCCCGACGGATCGGGCTTGCGGGGAAGGCCGGGGATCTCCCCCTGTACCAGATCGAAGAGGCCCCGGGGGAAGGATCCTTCCACCACCAGCCGGGACACCGGATCGGGCTTGTTGCTGAGAACGGCGGTACGGATCTTGCGGCGGCGGAGTTCCGTCATAAGATCGGCCACGCCGGGGTAAGGCCGGGAATGAACCAGGGGCTTTGCCGCGTAAAACCGCCGGGCTTCTTCGGCAACCATGACGGCGGTTTCCTCATTCCTATCCTGTTCAGGCAGCGCGTTGAAGGCAAGCCGCCTGATCCCCCAGCCGACAATTTTTTTATAGGATTCAACCGGCAGGGAAGGAAAACCCCGGCCCTCAAGGGCGTGGTTCATGGAAACGGCTATATCTTCCAGGGTATCTACCAGTGTACCGTCCAGGTCGAAAATTACGCAACCGTATTTCATGGGTTTATTATGATGGATCTTGTTGGAACATACTACCAGCCTTTGCAAAAAAGTAAACGATTTTCTTGCCTGTGTATGACATTATTACGTTTGGAACAAAAAATTTAAAAAACATGTTTCTATTTAAAAAAACTGTTCCCCTTCGACCGGCGCGTTTCCTGCCTGGAGCGCGCCGGAAGATTGTATGACAAATAGAATCTGTCCGCAACACGCGGGGCGCATTAGGGACAAATTTTTTAAAATGGGAACTATAAACTCCTGATGTTATCAGGTAAATATTTAAGCGTACTTGGCGTAAAAACCTTTCCTTTGGTTGCAAGAATCAGCTTTTTCATATCTTCCCGGCGGACACCGAAACCCCGGCCGCCAATACAGGCTATAACGGTAAAACCGGATCCGCATATTGCACATTTCCGTAATAAGGCGGGTCAGTAAAAACGCCATCAATACTTTCCGGCGGCCATTGAACAAAGGAAGAATCCCCGCAGTTTATTCGTGCCGAGGGGTCGGACTTGCGAAGCCCGATCGGAAGAAAGCGCATTTTTGAGCGCGTTTTTCTGGAAGTGCAGCAAACTCCCCGGGGCAAGTCTGTGTGTCGTGAAGGATGCTCCCTTTGTTACCCCCTAAAAATTTAATATTTCCATAACAATTCCTTAACATTCTGGAACATTTACCAGGGATATTTACCTTGTTCTTTAGGAACAAAACAACATTTTTGGAGAATAGTATGTCAAAGCATGTATTTTTCGCGCTTCTTGCCGCCGCCCTGGTATCGGCTGTTTCCTGCGCCGGTAAAGTCGAATCCGCCCGCCCTCCGGCGCTCAGTATGGAAACCCTGTATGCCGAAAACGGGTACCCGGTCGGCGTCCGCGCCTTAAAGGCGGAAGAATTTTCGGTGTACCTCAAGTACCCCACCGTGTTACAGGCCCAGTCCGAATCTACCGCCTACGCTTCTTTAAGCGATGTGGTACGGAGAATCAACGTCAAAGTCGGGGACCGGGTGGAACGGGATCAGGTGGTCCTTTCGTTTTCCCAGGATAATCAGACCCTTGAGCAGGCGCGGCTGTCCTATGAAAATGTCCGGCGGACTTATGAGCGGAGCAGCGAGCTTTTTAACGCCGCCGATATTTCCCGCCAGGACTTTGAGGCGGTGCGGACCCAGTACGAGATCGCCCGTACCGCTTTCGAGGCGGCTTCGGACATGATCAACGTAAAGTCGCCCATCGCCGGAACCCTTACCCGGCTGGACGTGCATGTTACAGAGAATGTGCGGCCCGGAACGCCCCTCTTTACCGTGGCCGGGGCAAGCGGTTTTGAAACCCGCTTTTATGTGGGGGCCAATGAGATTGAAAAGGTGAATACCGGCGGACGGGTTTACATCGGCAGCCCCGAACAGAATATCGAAGGCCGTATCAGTCAGGTTTCCCTGATGATGGACAGCGCGAAACAGGCCTTTCCGGTAAGCGCCTATTTTGACGTGAACGGTGCAAACAGTATTCCTACCCGCAATCTGGTGAGCGGTATGGGGGTTGATGTGGCGGTGGAAACCTACTACAACGACAGGGCCCTGGTGCTTTCCCGCGGGGAACTGGTCAAATCGGGGGAAACCTACACGGCCTTTGTCGAGTATAACGGTACCGCGCAGCAGCTCGTGGTAGAACTGGGGGAAGTGAACGGCTTGCGCTATGAAATAGCCGCCGGGCTTAATGAAGGGGACCTGCTCATCTGCGAAGGCCAGTACCGCCTTGAAAATAACACGCCCCTCAATACGCTAACGCTTCTGGCGGATGCGGGAAAATAGGCGGACACCCGAACTTGTTCCAAAATTTCAGGTTTTGGAACAAGCTCTCCTGCTGGTCTTTGCTTTGCCTTGACCTCCCGTTTCATTGCCGGTATCCTTAGGGAAAAGGCTGGCCAGGGGAAGCGTATGACCGAAAAAGAATTGAAATATATCCTTGAGCAGGGAGAAGGCTACCGCATTGAATTCAAAGAACAGATTGCCGGCCTTGACAAAGAGATGGTTGCCTTCGCCAACGCCTCAGGCGGTTTTATCTATTTGGGAATTAACGATAAAAACCAGGTTACCGGAATTGATGCGGACAACCGGCTTTTGTCGCAAGTACAGGACATTGCGCAGAACTGCGATCCGCCGGTCAAGATAATTCCACGGAGGTATCAGAATCTTTTAAGCGTCGATGTCCGGGAAGGTTCGGATAAACCCTACCGCTGTTCCACGGGGTTTTACAACCGGGTCGGCCCAAACTCGCAAAAGATGCGGCGAAACGAGATAGTTGAATTTGTAAAATCCGAGGGGAAAATCCGTTTTGACGAAATGGTGAACCGCGATTTTCAAAAAAAGGATTTTGATGAAGAAAAATTTGAAAAATTTCTAAGGCTGGCCGCTATTTCCCGCGTCGTGGAAACAGAGGAAATTTTAAAAAATCTGCACGCCGCCGAAATACAATTCAACGCCTGTTATTATTACAATACCGCTGTTTTGTTTTTCGCAAAAAATCTGGATCATCATTTTTTCCATACCTGC
>JAISWN010000056.1 GCA_031271075.1 Treponema sp. | reverse complement strand
GGGGCGGAGGATCTGGATGAATGGGCCCTGTACCGGATTGACCGGTATATCCGTGGCGGCGGCAGGGTCCTCTTTGCCCTGGAAGGGGTGTTTGTGGATTCCGGGGGCAGCTTCCAGGCAAGGCTTATGCCCGACCGGGGGCTTATTGCCATGGTATCCTTTTACGGGGCCACGGTAAAACAGGAACTTACCCTTGACCGGGCGGCCCTTACCCTTGAGTACCAGACTCAGAGCCCCAACGGGGCCTTGCAGATCAGGAGGCTCCGCTACCCCCACTGGATAGGGGCGCTGCGGGAAAACGCCGGCGCCCACCCGCTTGCCGCCCGCTTCGGGGGGCTGGATCTTTTCTGGCCGGGGCATATCGAACTCAACCCGCCGGAGGGGGTGGAGGCGGAGATCCTCCTCAGCACAAGCGCCGGGGGCTGGGTACAGGAAGAGGAGGATTTTGCCACCAACCCGGAGTCCCCCGCTTTGACGGAGAGTTCCGGCCCGGGGGAAAAAAAGATCCTTGCCGCGGCTTTGACGGGGATCTTTCCCGGCTGGTTCCAGGGGATCCCGAAACCCCGCCGGGAAGGGTCGGCGGAAGAGCTGCCCGATATGCCGGCGGAGGCGCTTCCTTCCCGGATACTGGTTATCGCCGATACGGATCTGGCCACCGATCTTATGTGGTACACCCGGTCGGAGCGGAACCTGGACTTTATCCTCCAGGCCCTGGACTGGCTGGGAAACGACGACGATCTTTTAGGCATCCGGAGCCGGAGCATCCGGACGGGACGGCTGGACCGGATCGCCGATCCGGTAAAACGGGCCGGGATGATGGATCTTGCCCGGTTCATCAATATCCTTCTTGTCCCCCTGGGGATTGCCGCGGCGGGGATACTTGTCTGGTGGAAACGCCGGGCCGGCGGGGAGGGTTCCCATGGCCTATAGGCGGAAACTCCTTATCCTTTCCTCCCTGACCCTTCTGCTGTCCCTGGTTTATATCCTCTCTTTGATTTTCGATCCCCAGCGATCCCTCTCCCGAGCCGCCGCCTACGCCTGGCTGGATGGCCGGCTGCTGGATCAGGCAGACCGGGTGCTTATCCGGAAGGCCGGCCTTACGGTTAACCTGCTGCGGAGGAACGATGCCTGGCTGGTTTCCCGGCAGGGGAACGAGTACCCGGCGCGGCAGCTCCGGGTGGAGGATCTTCTGGCCGCCCTCAGCCGCCGGGCCAGCTATCCGGTACGGGCCGCGTCGGCTTCCTCCCACCGGCAGTTTGGGCTTGAGGAGGGAATCTCCCGGATTACCGTAGGAGGAGGCGCCGGGCTTCCCCTGCTGGATCTGCTGCTGGGGAAGGGGGGCACTACGGGACGGGAGATCTACCTCCGGAAGGCAAACAGCGATCAGGTTCGTTCCGGGGAGGATGTCTTTACCGCCTATACCGAAAGCCCCCTTAGCTCCTGGTACGACCTGAGGCTTTTCCCGGATGGCCCGGAGGCCGGAGACGTGCAGCGCCTTACCGTATACCCCCCGGCCGGGGGAGGGGAGGGGAGGGGCTATGCCTTTACCCGCTCGGGAACGGGCTGGAACCTGCGGGGCCTTGACCTTGAACCGGACAACAGCAGGGTCGAGTCGTATATACGGGGCATACTTTCCGCCCAAGGGGAAGATTTCCTCCCCCCACCCGTCCCGGAACCTTTCCCCGAGGCGGGAAGGCTGGTTCTGGAACTGGGGAACGGAACTGTCCTTACCCTAAGCCTGGGGGAAGGGGAGCCGGACCGGTACATCGCAAAGGTTTCAGGTTCCCCCCACCTCTACGCCCTGGCAGACTGGACGGTGGAGCGGCTGTTTCGGGACGCCGGGTACTTTTAGGAAGCGCAAGGGATAGGAGGGGTGCGCGCCCCGAGGGGGCAAGCAGACCCGGCGCGGAGCGTCGGGGCCGGAGCCCCGGATAGCCCGGTTTTTTCGCGGTTTACCGCAAAAAAATGCGCCCAGATTCTGACTTTTAGGAAGCAAGCCCCCGGGAATGGATAAATTCACGGTACTTTTCCGGGTCGCTTTTGAAGGCCACGATGTGGGACACCGGATCTTCCGCGGCCCGGCGCAGGGCCTCTTCCGCCTCGAACATGAGCCGACGCGCATCAATAGACCGTTCCACCCGGGAACTGAGCCCGATGCGGATGTCCATATCCGGGGGGATGCCTTTCACGTCCCCTTTCCGCAGATGGTAGTAGATGTCCTCCGACTGGGCAAAACCCTCGTCCAGGCCGGTGTCCGGGCAAATTACCGCGATAAGGCCCCCGTCCTTTTTGAAGATCAGATCCCGGTGGCTAAAGAATTTCAGGGTTGTCCGGGTAATGGCCTGGTAGAAGGCATCTTCCCCAAGAACCGAATTCTTTATCCCTATGACCATATAGACCAGATCGTTCCCTGCCAGGACGGAACTGCGCAGTTCGTCTCCAAGCCGTTCTTCCGCGGGATCAGGGGCCGGGCCGTCCTCCCCGGTTTTTTTGGTATCCCCTTCGTCCCCTTTTACCGGCTCTCCGGTATCGGTGAACAGATCTTCCCTTATCCCCTCTATCTCTTCCCGGGGCGGGGGGGTGGAAGGAGGGGGAGCCGGGCTATGCGGGGCTGCCGGGGCGGCGGATCTCCGGTTTTTGAGCAGTACCGTCTCGATAAGGAGGGTAAAAAAGGCCAGGCTAAGGGCGGCCAAGACCGCCAGAAGGGTCTGCTTAAGGATTTTTACGAACTGTTCGTAGTTAATGTAGCCCGATACCACATGGATATTGACGTTTCTCTGCCCTTCGATCCGCAGGGGCATGTGGCGGGCGGGGTAGGTAGTCCCAAAACGGGGTCTGAAACGGGGGGAAGTGTTGATCCAGTCGATAACCGTCCCCCTTTCCCGCTCGAAAGCGTATTCCCCGTTGGGGCCCGATATGATCACCCCCAGGAGGGTAAGGGAATTTTCCACCGCCTCCTGGATGGTCCGGATGAAAGGTTCGTCCATAAAACCCAAAACCCCGGCGGCGGAGGCCAGATCCGCAATCCGGTCGAATTCCTCATCCGCCATCGTCCGGCGCTCGCTTACGCTGTCGAATATCATCAGGGCGGCATAGGAGAGGGCGGCGATATAAACGATGATGCAGAAGGCCGCTATGACGGCGCTTACAATCGGGGCTTTCCCGGTATTTTTTCCGTGCGACATGGCTACTACCTATTTCGGCTTTTGTTTACCAAGAATGAAGGGAGATTTAGCGGTTCTCAGTCTAACCACCTCCCAGGGTCACTCCCGGGGTCACCGCGTCCAGCCTGTAGCCTCAAGAAATTCCCCGAAAATGCCATCCTGAATTTCTTTGAGCAGATCCGGCGCTTTTCCGCCGGCCGGTTTTCCGTCGATAGAGCCGGCGGCCAGCACGAAAGTAGTGGCGCTGGAAGTAAGAATTTCATCGGCCTTAAAAAGTTCCTCAAGGCTGTATTCCCGTTCCAGTACCGGAATACCCTGGCGCCTGCAGATTGAAAGCAGATGTTCCCTGGTTATGCCCCGCAGGATCAGCGTGTCCGCGGGATGGGTAATAAAGGTTCCGTCTTTGATGATGTGTAC
>JAISWN010000033.1 GCA_031271075.1 Treponema sp. | reverse complement strand
AAGCGGCTGGTTCTCCAACGGGTGGCAGCCCGAAAGAGACTGGTACGCCTACCGGCGGCCCTGGTATACCGGGGCGGTAAAAAACCAGGGGAGGATCTTCATCAGCGAACCGTACCGGGCAGGGGCAGCGGGAAACGTCTATATAGCCGTCTCCAGAGCGGTGATCAGAAACGGTGAAGTGGCCGCCGTGGCGGGCGCGGATATCGACCTTGACACAATCCAACGGATAATGAACGAGATCCCCATTGCCGAAGGCAGGGGCTTTGCCTTCCTGGTTGCGGAGGATACGGGGATCATCCTGGTTCACCCGGACAAAGATCTGGCGCCCTCCGGGGAGGGCAAAGCCCTGACCCTCTACGATGTTCCGGAAAAAGCCTACCGGGATCTGCTGAAAACCGGCGACGGGAAATCGGTCTCCATCACCCGCCCGGACGGAACGCGGCGTTACTACAACGTCCATACCATCCCTTCGGCGGGATGGAAACTTTTTTCATCGGTGGATCAGGATACTATCCAGGGCCCCATAACGCGGCATACCCGTTTCGAGATATTCCTCTCCCTCCTGGCCTTCGTCCTGGTCTGTGTGCTGCTCTATATCATTTCCCAGGCCATGGGCAGGGCGGCCCGGACGGCCAGGGAACATTCCAACATGAAAACAGCCTTTCTTGCCAACATGAGCCACGAGATCCGCACCCCCATGAACGGCATCATCGGCTTTGCGGAACTTGCCCTGGAAAACAGCGATACTACCGATAAAAACAGGGGATACCTGGAAAAGATCCGGGACAGCGCCGGGGATCTGCTTTCCATCATCAACAATATTCTTGATATTTCCAAAATAGAGGCGGGCAAGGTTAACCTGGAAAAGATACCCTTCAGCCTCCACGATGTTTTTACGGCCTGCGAAAACGCCATCAGCATCAAGGCGGCGGAGAAAAAAATCAACCTCTACGTGTATTCCGAACCGGTCATAGAGTACAAGCTTCTGGGAGACCCCACCAGGCTGCGCCAGATACTGCTGAACCTGCTTTCCAATGCGGTAAAATTTACCAATACGGGAACAGTTAAACTGATGGCAGCCACGGAAAAAACCATGCCCGGCAAGGTGATTCTCCGCTTCGAGGTAAAGGATTCAGGCATCGGCATGACGGCGGCAGAGACAGCCCATATCTTCAGATCCTTTGAACAGGGCGACAGCAGCACTACCCGCAAGTACGGGGGAACCGGTCTGGGACTTACCATCAGCAAAAACCTGGTGGAACTTATGGGCGGAAAACTCGGTGTAGACAGCGCCCCGGGAATCGGAAGCAGGTTCAGCTTTATCCTGGAATTCGAGCTTTCGGATCAGCCGGATCGGAAGGCGGAAGGCCCTGAAAAAGAACCGCCCGCCGCGGCCAGGCGGATCCTGTTCTCCGGCCGGGCGCTGATCTGCGAGGACAATCCCATGAACCAGGAAGTTATCCGGGATCATCTGGAGCGGTTCGGCCTTGAGGCGGACATCCGGGAGAACGGAAGACAGGGGCTGGAGGCGGTTGAGGAAAGCCTCGGGGAGAACCATCCCTACGATCTTATCCTGATGGATATCCACATGCCCGTAATGGACGGTCTGGAGGCTTCCACGGAGATAAGGCGCCTGGGCTGCGCGGCTCCCATCGTGGCCCTGACGGCCAACGTGTTGACCCAGGACACGGATATCTATTACCGCTACGGCATCGGGGGCTACCTGGGGAAACCTTTTACCGCCCGGGAACTCCAGAACTGCCTGTTGAAGTACCTTAGCCCCGTCTCCGTGTCCCTTGCCCCGGAGCCGGAAGGCATGGCCGGGGAAACGAAAGCCGGCGCTGAGGCAGGGGACGCCGGTAAAACCGGAGCCGGAGAGGCGGATTCCGGGCCGGGGGAGAGCGAAAGGGAGAGGATCGTCGACTACCAGGCGGGGCTCGGCATAACCGGGGGAAACCGGGAACTCTCCGAAAAGCTCCGCCGGGACTTTTACGTCCTGAACCGGGATTTCTTCGGAAAATTCAGCGCCCTTCTGGAGGAGATCCGGGCCGAAGGCGGGGGCGGGGACCGTATCCTTACCGCCCACCGTATGGTTCACACTCTAAGGGGCAGTGCCGCGATCATCGGGGCGCAAAAACTCCGCGCCGCCGCCGGGGAGATGGAAGCCGCCCTGGGGGTCCTGGGGGCCTGTAGCCGGGAACAGTTGGAAGCCCTGCGGGAAACACTGGCGGCAACCATCGCGGCCCTTGAATCGGAAAACAGGGGGGCTTCCGGATAGAAATGGGTACCCGAAACCACAAAGCCCCGGTATTTTTCCGGTACGCGGTTCTTTGCTGCCTTGTCCTTCTCCTCCCCTGCTGCCGATCCCGGGGGCCCGCAAAGCCCCCCCGGGAAACCGTAAAAGTGGTCTCCTTCAACATCCGGACTTTCGGGGCCGCCAAAATGGCCAAGCCCAAAGTGGCGGGGATCCTGAGGGCCATAGTATCCCGGGCAGATATTACCGCCATACAGGAACTGAGAAGCGCATCGGGGGAACCGCTGGAACAGTTCATGGCCGGCCTGCCCGGTTACGACTACGCCCTGGGGCCCCGGGAAGGGAGATCGAGCTACAAGGAACAGTTCCTGGTCATATACGACCGGGAAAAATTCAGCCTCCTGGGCATGGAAACGTACCCCGACCCGGAGGATCTCTTTGAGCGGAACCCCCTGGGGATCTGCTTCAAGGCCTCAGGCGGTTTTGACTTCATCCTGATAAACAACCACGTCAAACCCGGCGACGCTCCCCGGGAAATAGCGGCCCTGGGGGAAGCAGTATCCTGGTTCCGTTCCCTCTGGGGCGAACCTGACCTGCTGATCCTGGGGGATCTTAACGCCGACGGGGCTTACTACGACGAAACGGAACTAGGGGGGATCTTTCCGGACAGCCAATACTCCATCCTCACCGGCAACGACCAGGACACCACGGTGGCGGAAAGC
>JAISWN010000355.1 GCA_031271075.1 Treponema sp. | reverse complement strand
GCGCGGATCTGGTCTTCGAGAACATCACCGTCACCGGGGGCAATACCTCCACAGGCAACGGCGGCGGCATCTACATCAGCGGGAACAGCAAGGTAAAGTTCTCCGGAGGCAGTATTACCAGAAATACCGCCCGTTCCGGCGGCGGGGTTTATGTGGAGGATAGTAACCGTAACGATCAGTATGATTTTACCCTGCTAAACGGTTCCATAACCGGCAACACGGCCACCGATACCGCGACCAATCCCATCGCGGGGGGCGGCGGGATCTATACCAATAGACACGCCCTTGTCTGGTTTGCCGGGGGAACCGTGTCCGACAATATTACCGCCGGTTCCGGGGGCGGTATCCTGGTAAACGGGATGGCTTACGATAAAAACAACACATCATCCCTCACCGGGACGGAACGCGGCAATGAATACGGCCTCCTCATGAGCGGCGGGACTATCTCCGGCAACCGTTCCAACGGGAATGCCAGCCCCCACGGCGGCGGCGGGGTCTACGTGGCCAAGGGTGTTTTTGAAATGCTGGGGGGCGAGATCAACGGCATCAATTCTTCGCTCCGCCAGGGCGGGGGTGTCTTTGTCTGGCACAACGCCCGCTTTTCCGCCTCCGGTACTTCCTCCATTACCGGCAACCAGGGGGTAGGAAGTTCCAAGGGGATCTGCAGCCGGGGTTACACGGAGATGATGGGAAGGGCCCAGGCGGACAAGATCTATATCTGGAACAACAATCCCGTATCAGAAGGCAGCTTTAGCGCCGAACCCGATTCCTTTACCCTGGCGGAAAACGCCCGCGCCGTGGGCATCGTACTGGCCTATGACGATACCCCCACCAGTCCGCAGACCAGAAACTTTATCAGTTTTACTGATACAACCACTCCCGGAAGCGATCAGGTATGCCTCATAGACTTGGAAGGCCACCTTACCAACTATCAGTTTAAGGAAACCGAACTGAATAATGACTGGGTGGGTAAAAAGATCCTTGAAGTGGACAGCAGTGCTACTGAAAATGTCATTAGACAACGTTTTCCCCTCAACACTTTTGTAGGGGGGAGTACGATCACCCTGAAAGGGAAATATTATTTAAAGAAAACATCAGGGGGGACGACTGTGTCCTTGAGCAGCACCCCCTAAGTTTACCGGGATCTAAAAAGGAGTGTGTTCATGAAAAAACATCCCCGGCGGAAGTTCTGGGCGGCGGTTTTGTTATTCTGCCTTTTCCCCCCCTTCGCCGCCCCCCAGACAGCGGAGGAGCCTTCGGCGGAGGAACCCCGGACGGAAACGCCACAGGTGGAGACGCCACAGACAGAGGAACCGCCGCAGACGGAGGAGGCCCGGACAGAGGAATGGATAGAGCGGGGGCGTTTCGGCGCGGAGGATATTGAAGCCCCGGAGGCCGGGAAGGATAGCGGGGATTACCATAAGCACTGGCTCTACCTGGCCGCCCGGGCCGGGCCTTCCCTCCGGATGTATACCCCCGTCGACGATACCCCCTATACCGGGGGCGACGCTTTCGGCTTTGCCCTGGACATGGCGGTTCAGGCGGCAGTGCAGATCCTTCCCTTCCTGAGCGTTCAGGGGGAACTTATCTTTACCTGGGACAGGGCTTCCCGCTGGGATTATTTTCACACTGTTTCGGGGGAACAGGAGCGTTATACCTGGGATTACAACTCCTTTTCCCTGATGTTTCCCCTCATGGCAAAGCTGAATTTTTACCCCGGTAAATTCCGGGTCTCCCCCTTCATCGGCCTCTACTTCCTGGTACCCCTGGGAGACATTCAGATTTCCGAATCCCTGACCAACGAGAAAAGTACCTCTTCCTACCGGTATTCCCCGCCGCTGGGTTTATTGGGAGGGATTTCGGGGGCTATGAAATTGGGGCCCGGGATGATCTTTGCCGATCTCCGCTACGCCGCCGATCTGGGGGAAGTTGAGCCGGCGGGAGGCGATATAAAAACATACCTCCGCAGTATGGGGTCCTTAACTTTTGGTTATGAATGGGCCTTCTTTACAAAAGATTCCGCCACAAAAAATTCCACCACAAAAGATTCCGCCACAAAAAAGGGAGGCGGCCATGAATAACGGAAAGCCTCTTTGCCTTGTTGCTGCCGGCTTGTTTTTTTCCGCCCTTGTCTTTGCCCAGACCCCGGCTGTGGAAAGCTCCACGGGTCTGGACGATGAGGGGAAGGCGATAACGGCGGTCCTGCCCCTGGCGGGAGAGGAAACCGTTATGGCCCTCCGTTTTTACCAGGAGACCCTGGCGGCGGTGGTTGCCCTTGAAAAGTACAGCCCCCGTCCGGTGGATGTTTCCGTGTTCAGCGGCCCGGGGCTAGAGATTCCCACCGACATGCCGCCCCGGCGGGATCTGGTTCCCGGCGTCCGTTACGCCCTTACCGGCGGGGTGTACGCTGGCGCGCGGGCAGGGGAGTATTACCTCCAGTTGTGGCTCTGGGAAATGGCCGGTTCCACCATGATCTACACCGACGATCTGGTTTACGAGGATATAGACGAAGCCATGTTGAGCCTGCCGGGCCTGGTCGAGTGGCTTTTTTCCCATATCCGCGAGCGGGTTATTGAGCCCCCCAAACCGCCGCCCCCGGACCCCTTCTTTGTCCTTGGCTTCCGCTTCGGCCCGTCCCAGCGGTGGTATACCGCCCCGAATGAAGAGACCCCCGGCGCCTGGGCCCTGGATCTTGAAGGGGGGGTGTCCGGCGCGTTCCGGCTCAACTCCCTCCTTGCCCTCCAGGGAGAGGTCCTCTTTACTTCAGACACCATAGTCTACCGGGGCCTCGATCCGGGGCCTACCCCGGATGTTTACATCATGCCCAATAAAACACACACCGCCTTTTCCATGATGTTCCCCCTTCTTTTCCGGGTGAACCTCCGGCCCGGCCCCTTCAAGGTTTCTCCCCTGGCGGGATTCTACGCGGCCCTTCCCCTGGGAAAAGCCCTCTATCAGAGGAGGCCGGATGGAGGGGAATCTTCATACAACTGGTCTTTTTCCGTGCCCCTGGGATTCACCCTGGGGATTGAGGCGGCCCTGAACAAAGGGCCGGGGGCGGTCTTCCTGGGCCTCCGTTACGCCGTGGATTTTGGGGAAATAAAAATTGAGGACGGTGATAACACGACTATCCGGCGGAATATGCTTTCCCTGTACCTGGGCTATGAATTCGGTTTTTTTGATAGAAACAAGTAACGAGAGTCTGTCCACAAAGTAACCGACTTTAACGGCGTTATGACCGAATAGTTACGAAATCAAAAGTGAGGTTTTTATGAAACGCTTAAGCACGGTTCTTGCCTTTTTGCTGTTTGTTCCCTTGTGTTCCTTTGCCCAATCCCAGACCGGTAACGCCTCATACAATCAGTCAAAAACGGGGCTCGCCGTCTCTCACTCCAGCTTGTCCTTCAACACCCGGGTAAAGGTAACCAATTTAAGAAACAACCGTTCGGCGGAAGCTATCGTTAACGGGCGTATCAATCCCAGCCCCGAGCGAATCGCCGATATTTCCCGGGATCTGGGGGATGCTTTGGGTATGGCGCAGAACGGCATGACCCTGGTGGAAATTGAGGTACTGCGCCCCCCAGTCTCCGCCCCCGTTCCCGCGCCGGAAACCCCCGTTTCTGTTCCCGTCCCGGTAGCGGAAACCCCGGCGCCGGAAACTCCGGCCGAGGTTCCCGCCCCGGCCGCCCGGCCCCCCGAACCCGAACCCCAGCAGACCGCGGCCCTGGCCGTCGTTCCGGCCCCCGTGCCCCAGGAGCCGCCGGTACGGACCCTTACCGAGTTCCAGTATGTCCCGGTTCCCACCCCCTACCCGGAACGGCCCTGCTGCGCCACACCCCTTCTCCTGGCCATCATGATCCTCTTTATTTTACTGGTGATCCTCCTGGTGGTGATCCTGGTTCTGCTTATACGCCGCTTCCCCTGCTGGCAGCGCTGGCCCCATTCGGTTTGGTTCTTCCGCCATTCGGTCTGGTTCCGCCGCCATCACCGGTCCGCGAAAAAACAGCATCGCCGCCGAACTCATTTGAGCATGTAGAGCGCTTCCTCCCCGTGGACGCCGGTAAGTTGTTGCCGCTTGGGGTCAACTATCAGATCCGTGTTTTAATATACTTCTTTTAGCGGCTCAAAGAGCGGGCTATTCCATTTTTTAGCGGAAGAGTTTATAATAGAGGTATTATTTTAAGATCAGTTTCACCGTTCTTTCCCGCATCGGGTGGGGAGGGGAGGGTTGGAACCGGATTGGAGGCAGTTTTTTTGAGAACGGCAAGAAAGGCAAAGAATGTTTTCTTCTTCGGCAAAGGCAAAGCCGAAGGAGACGCGGATATGAAGGATATCCTTGGCGGTAAGGGGGCGAACCTTGCCGAGATGACCAATCTGGGAATACCGGTTCCCCCGGGCTTTACCATCTCTACGGAAGTGTGCGCAGCCTATTCCCAAAACGGGGACAGATACCCCCAGGGGCTGGAGGGGGAAGTCCTGGTTAACCTGGTAAAGCTTGAAAAGATAATGAAGAAAAGGCTGGGCGACCCGGATGATCCCCTTTTGGTTTCGGTACGCTCAGGCGCGGCGGTTTCCATGCCGGGGATGATGGACACCATCCTTAACCTGGGTATGAACGACCAGGCGGTAAGGGGCCTTGCGCGGAAGACCGGCAATCCCCGGTTCGCCTGGGACGCTTACCGCCGCTTTATCCAGATGTACGGCGATGTGGTCATGCAGGTTCCCCACGAATACTTTGAAGACGCCATCGCGGCGATCAAGCAGGAACGGAACCTGGTTCTGGACACCGAGCTTGACACCGCCGATCTGGAACGGCTGGTAGACGAATACAAAGGGATCGTCAAAGCGGCCGCGGGAAATGATTTCCCCCAGGATCCCCTGGAACAGCTCTGGGGATCGGTCGGCGCGGTGTTCGGTTCCTGGATGAACGAACGGGCCCAAAAGTACCGGCAGCTTAACGGTATCCACAACCTGAAAGGAACGGCGGTTAACGTGCAGTCCATGGTCTTCGGTAACTTCGGGGATGATTCGGGTACGGGGGTATGTTTCAGCAGAGACCCCTCCACGGGGATCAACGAATTCTACGGCGAGTACCTCATGAACGCCCAGGGGGAGGACGTGGTGGCGGGCATCAGAACGCCGGAAAAGATCGCCACCCTGGCGGACAGGAACCCCGAAATTTACCGGCAGCTTGTGGCTATCAAGGATAAGCTGGAACGGCACTTCCGGGATATGCAGGACATGGAATTCACCGTCCAGCAGGGGGAACTTTTTATCCTCCAGACCAGGAACGGCAAACGGGCCGGAAGCGCCGCGGTAAAATGCGCGGTAGATATGGTGGCGGAAAAACTCATCGACAAAAAAACCGCCATTCTCCGGGTAAGCTCTTCCCATCTGGATCAGCTTCTCCATCCCATGATAGATCCGGAGGCGGTTAAAACCGCTCAATCCCTCACCAAGGGTCTCAACGCATCCCCCGGCGCGGCCTGCGGCAGGATCGTTTTTACCGCCCAGGACGCCGAATCCTGGTATACCCGGGGTGAAAAAGTGCTACTGGTACGCAAAGACACCAGCCCCGAGGACATCGGCGGCATGGTGGTGTCCCAGGGGGTACTGACCTCCACCGGCGGCATGACCAGTCATGCGGCGGTAGTTGCCCGGGGTATGGGAACTCCCTGCGTCGCCGGGGCCAAGGGGGTATCGGTCCAGGAAGACCGGGTCGCGGTGGGAGAAAAGATCTTCTGCCAGGGGGACTGGCTTACCATCGACGGTTCCACCGGGGAGGTATACCAGGGACAACTTCCCCTTATAGCCCCGGATATTTCCGATGACATGAACACTTTCCTTAACTGGTGCGACGAAGTGCGGGAATCTTCCGTGCGGGGCAAAGTAAAGGGCTTCAAGGTCAGGACAAACGCGGATCAGCCCGAAGACGCCCTGCGGGCCTTTAGTTTCGGCGCGGACGGGGTAGGGCTTTGCCGTACCGAACACATGTTCTTCCACAAGGAGAAACTGATTCACTTCCGATCCATGATCGTCGCGGATACGGAGGAGGAACGGAGACGGCAGCTTGCCAAGATACTTCCCCTGCAGCGGCAGGATTTCTTCGGCATATTCAAGGCCATGGAAGGCCGCCCGGTTACCATCAGGCTGCTGGATCCGCCGCTCCACGAATTTGTGCCCCACACCGCGGAGGAAGTGGAAGAACTGGCGGATCATCTGGGCCTGCCGGTGGATGTCCTCAAGCCCAAGCTGGACAGGCTCCGGGAGACTAACCCCATGCTGGGCCACCGGGGCTGCCGTCTGGCGGTAAGCTACCCCGAGATTTACGATATGCAGGTAGAGGCCATAGCCCTGGCGGCGGTGGATTGTATCAGGCAGAATATTCCGGTGGAGCCTGAGATCATGATCCCCATTGTCGTAACTGCCCGTGAACTCAAGCTGCTGCGCCCCAACGCGGAAGCGGTACTGAAGCGGGTCTTTTCCGGCGAAGGGGTGGATTTTCCGCCGGTTCATATCGGAACCATGATAGAGGTTCCCCGTGCGGCCATACGGTCCGCCCATATCGCCCGGTACGCCGACTTCTTCAGTTTTGGCACCAACGATCTTACCCAGATGACCTTTGCCTTCAGCCGGGACGACGTGGCTTCTTTCCTCCCCACTTACCTGGAAAAGCACGTGCTGGATGTGGATCCTTTTAAGTCCATCGACGAAGACGGCGTAGGCGATCTTATCCGTTACGCTATAGGGGAAGGACGAACAGTAAAACCGGATCTGAAGATAGGGATCTGCGGCGAGCATGGGGGGGATCCGGTTACCATTGATTTCTGTTACCGCGCCGGATTAAGCTATGTATCCTGCTCACCCTTCCGTGTGCCCCTGGCCCGTTTAGCCGGCGCACAGGCGGTGATAAATAATCCCAAAGCCGGCGCCGTGGAAAACAAAGCGGCCGGTAAAAAGGAAACCGGGGACTCAGCGGAGAAGCCAGTCGGCAGGAAAGCTACGGGAAGGAAGCCCGCGGCGAAGAAACCGGTGGGCAGGAAACCCGCGGACAAGAAGGCCGCCGATTCCGCCGCTAAGAGACCGGTAGGCAGGCCGCCTGCGGCAAAGAAAGCCGCCGATTCCGCCGCCAAGAGACCGGTAGGCAGGCCGCCTGCGGCAAAGAAGACTGCCGATTCCGCGGCAAAGAGACCGGTAGGCAGACCGTCTGCGGGCAGGAAACCCGCGGAAAAAGAACCCCCGGTCAGGAAGCGGAGCGTAAAAAAGACCCGCTAATTCCCCCAGGCGGCAAATCATGAGGAAATCCGGACACGGATGTTTTGGGGAGGAGGCTGCTCATAATTGGGCAGCCGTCCTCATGAAACTTCGTTTTTCAGCGTCAAAAACTACGGCTTTACCTTTACAGGAAGATCCGCAGGCCCAGGGTAAGGATAAACTCGGTGGTCTGGGGGTATATCTCCGTGTCCACCACCCGGTAGGAGTATTCTGTTCCCGAATTCGCGTCGCCGTCGATGTCGGTGTAGAAAGAGTACACTATCCCTGTTTTGACGAAGACCCGCAGCGGTACGGTGAATGTGTTGATCCGGTGTTCCGCCCCGATCATGAAGATGTGCTGCCACTGGTAGGCCCCGTCCCGAAGGAAAAACTTTTCCAGTACGGATTTTTCCATCCGGCCCAGGGGATCGAGTTCCGACTCAAGGGAACTCCCATCCACCGCGTGGGGGCCGTGGGTGGCGCCGTGGCGGATCATCTGGTACTGGAAGAAGGAGCGGGTATTGAGGCG
>JAISWN010000142.1 GCA_031271075.1 Treponema sp. | reverse complement strand
GTCCGGGGGTGTTGTACGAGCGGCTGGCTCATATTGACGGGAGCTCCGGTTCCGGCAAGATCCGCGGGGGTATCGAAGCCTATAAAATTACCCTTGAAGAAGGGGCGAAAACCGGGGGCCGGGAATACGGACACCCGGGCTGGGAATTGGGAATCGTGGAAGAAGGCAGGGCGGAACTTATCGTGGGGAACCGCAGCTACGAGCTTCGGAAGGGAGATTCCGTCAGCTTCAGGGCCGACAGCCCCCACGTGCTTGTCAATAGAGGGGAAAACCCCCTCAAGGTATTCTGGATCATCTCGCCCCCCAAGGGCGAAATCGGCAAGATCTCCACCGGAAGTTCAGCTTCCGCCGGATTGCAATCCGCCGGATCGTAAAGGGAGCGTATCATGGGAAAAACCCTGGCCGAAAAAATATTCGACGCCCATCTGGTAGACCGGCCTTTCGGCGATACCTGGGTACTGAAACTGGACGCGGTGTTCTGCCATGAGATCACCACCCCCATCGCCATCAATGATCTGGCGGCCAAAAAGCTCGACCGGGTATTCGATCCCGCCAGGATCAAGGCGGTAATCGATCATGTAAGCCCCGCCAAGGATTCAAAAACCGCGGAACAGGGAAAGATACTCCGGGACTGGGCCCGGAGGCAGGGAATAACGGATTTTTTCGACATAGGCCGAAACGGGGTCTGCCATGCCATTTTTCCCGAAAAAGGTTTTGTCCGGCCGGGTTACACCATCATCATGGGGGACAGCCATACCTGTACCCACGGGGCCTTCGGCGCCTTTGCCGCGGGGGTGGGTACCACGGATCTGGAGGTGGGAATCCTCAAGGGGGTATGCGCGTTCAGAAAACCCGCCAGTATCAGGATCAACCTACTGGGAAAGCTGAAACCCGGCGTATTCCCCAAGGACGTGATCCTGGGGGTCATTAAACGGATAGGGGTGGCCGGCGCCACCGACAGGGTGATGGAATTCCGGGGGCCCGTGGTGGAGGCCATGAGCATGGAGGGGCGGATGACCCTCTGTAACATGGCCGTGGAGGCCGGGGGAACTTCCGGGGTTTGTATGCCCGACAAAACCACGGTGGATTATCTCTGGCCCTTTATCGGTCCCGGCGGGGAAGGACGCTATGCCTCAAAGGAAGCGGCCCTGGCGGATTTTGCCGGATGGCAAAGCGACGGCGACGCGGCCTACGATACGACGGTGGATATGGACTGTTCCGGCCTGGAGCCTTCCGCCACGGTGGGCTATAAACCCGACGAGGTACGGCCCATCCGGGAACTGGCGGGGACCGGGGTGGATCAGGTCTACATCGGTTCCTGTACCAACGGCCGCATCGAGGATCTCCGGGAGGCGGCGGCGGTACTGCGGGGAAGGAAAATCGCCCCCCGGGTAAGGGGTATCCTCTCCCCCGCCACCACCGCCGTCTATGCCCAGGCCCTGGAGGAGGGGCTTATCCGGGTGTTCCTCGACGCGGGCTTCTGCGTAAGCAGTCCCACCTGCGGGGCCTGCCTGGGGATGTCCAACGGGGTTCTGGCGGAGGGGGAAGTCTGCGCCTCCACCACCAACCGGAATTTTTACGGCCGCATGGGCAAGGGCGGCATGGTTCACCTGATGAGCCCCGCTTCCGCCGCCGCCGCCGCTGTGGCGGGGCATATCGCAAGCCCGGCGGATCTGTGAGCCCGGTCTTGGCAGGGAGGAAAGGAACATGAAAACATTCGGCGGCCTGGTACTCTTTCTGGATCGGAACGACATCAACACCGACGAGATTATCCCGGCGAAGTACCTGAACGAAAACTTTAAGGAGGCCCTGAAGCCCTATCTGCTTGAAGACCTGAAACTCCCCGGTTTCGATCCCCGGCGGGACATAAGCGGCAAGGGGGCGCTGCTGTCCCGGGCCAACTTCGGCTGCGGCTCTTCCCGGGAACACGCCCCCTGGGCCCTGGAGGCGAACGGCATCAACATCGTGATCGCCGAGAATTTCGCCCGGATCTTCCGGCAGAACATGTACAACTGCGGCATGATAGCGGCGGAACTCCCCGCCGCCGCCCTGGACGGGCTTTTCAGGGAATTCGCCGGAAAAGCCGCCACGCTGAAGGTGGATACGGAAAAGGGGATCCTGAGCTTCAAATCCGGGGAAAAGGAAAAAACCCTGCCCTTTAGCCTCCGGGGCTTTGAAAAGGCCCTGGTGGACGCCGGCGGCTGGGTGGAATACGCCGCCAAAAGGTACTGAGAGCGGAGCCGGTTCCGAAATCCGGCATTTTGGAACGGCCACTGGTTTTTGGATGGTCTTTTTGCCGATAATAGATGTGAGAGTGGTATGACCTTTAAGTTAAAATTTCCCCTATCCCTGAATGCCCGGTTGACCCTGTTGATCCTGCTGATGAGCCTGGGAATGGCTATTGTACTTATCTTTACCGGTTACAAAATCTACCGGGTAAACACGGAAAACCGCTATATTGACAGGGGGTGGAGGGCGGCCGCGGCCGCGGCGGCTCTTCTCTCCGGGGAGGAAGCGGAAGTTTACCTGAATACCCTGAGCGCCGACGCTCGTTACCAGGAGGTGATGAAAACCTTAAGGGTGCTTCTTGAAAGCGGGGACATAGACTCCCTCTACATTATCCGTTATGTTCCCGAAGGCTCCTCTTTCATCTTTGACGCGGACACCGAATCGCCCCTTCCCATGGGTTACCTGGATCCCTGGAAAGAGGGTTTTCCCGAAGAAGACAAACCCTCCCTTCTTGAAGGCCGGGAAGTTTCTCCCCGGATCTACGACACCAACCTTGTCGGCCAGGTATTGACCGTCCACTACCCCCTGCGTTACCGGGACGGCAGGGTAGCGCCGGGCTTTTACGCGGGGGCCGATTTTTCCGTGGAATCCCTGCGCCGGGAATGGCGGCAATATTTCTGGAACCTGGCGATCATCTCTCTGGTTGTCTCCATGATTTTCGCCTTTATCCACTGGTTTATCGTACGCCGGATGGTGATAAACCCTATCGGGACTATGGCCGCGGCGGTACGGGAGTACCTTGCGGGGGACGTCATAGAAGGGGGAATCCGGCCCAACATATCGGGCCTTACCAGGCTTTCCATACATACGGGAGACGATCTTGAACGGCTGGCCGAATCCCTCAAAAACATGGAGAACAAAACCTGGGACTTTATCCAGAGCCTGAATGAGGCAAAACGCAAAGCCGCCATTGACGCCCTTACCCAACTCCACAACCGGGAAACCTTCTACAACAATGTTAGTGTTTTCCTCCTCCACAACCGGGTTCCGGGGCATATCCATGCGTATATGATGATGGACATCGACCATTTCAAACTGATAAACGATACTTTCGGCCATTCGGCGGGGGATGATATCCTAAAGCGGTGCGCCTTGGCCCTGAGCCGGATATTCCGCCGATCCGACGAGGTTGCCCGTATGGGCGGAGACGAGTTCACCATCTTCTGTCCCAACGTGGGAACGGAAGAACTGGTGAAACAAAAGGCGGATCAGATCAAGGAAACCTTTTCCAAGATAAAACCCCACCCCGATTCTCCGGGGATTACCACCAGCGCGGGTATTGTAATGCTCAGCGACGAACCGATAGCCTACGAGGAACTGTTCGGCAGGGCGGATACTGTCCTTTACCAGGTAAAGATGAGCGGCCGTAACGGCTACAAGATAGTAAGCCTGGCCGATTTTTGAAAAACCAGGGAGATACCCATGTTCAGCATTACCATATCCCCCCGTTTCGGCGATACCGACGCCTTGGGACACATCAACAATACCGTACTGGCCCTGTGGTTCGAGACGGCCCGTAACCCCCTGTTCCGGATGTTTTCCCCGGATCTGACCCTGTCCCCGGAAACCTGGCCCCTCATCATGGCCCACACGGACTACGATTTTGTGGGGGAACTCAAGTTCCAGTACGATGTGGAGATCCGCA
>JAISWN010000219.1 GCA_031271075.1 Treponema sp. | reverse complement strand
CCGGTGGTCCTGGTCATCATGGACGGCGTGGGATACGGCAAATATAAAGAAGGCGACGCGGTGGCGGATTCCAAAATGTACCACCTGGACGCGGTTCGGGCAAAAAGCCCGAATACCAGGCTTAAAGCCCACGGTAAGGCGGTGGGGCTCCCTTCGGACGACGACATGGGGAACAGCGAGGTGGGGCACAACGCCATGGGCTGCGGCCGGGTCTTTAGCCAGGGAGCGGCCCTGGTGACCAACTCCATCGAGACCGGCGCCATGTTTACCGGCCGGGCCTGGAAGGACGTGTCGTCCAACGCGGTTAAAGGGGGGACTCTGCACTTTATCGGCCTTTTTTCCGACGGTAACGTGCATAGTCACCTGGACCACCTCAAGGCCATGATAAAACAGGCAAAGAAAGAGGGCGTCAAAAAGGTCCGGGTCCACGTGCTCTTTGACGGACGGGACGTGGGGGAAACCAGCGCCCTGGAATACGTCGATCCCTTCGAGGCTTTCCTCGCGGAGCAGAACGACAAGGGCTTTGACGCGGCCATAGCTTCCGGCGGGGGCCGGATGTGGATCACCATGGACCGCTACGGCGCGGACTGGAGCATGGTGGAACGGGGCTGGAAGGTCCACGTCCACGGCCAGGGACGGCAATTCGCCACGACCAGGGCTGCGGTGGAAACCTACCGCGCCGAGATCCCCGGTATCATCGACCAGGACCTCAAAGAATTCGTTATCGCCAGGGACGGGAAGCCCATCGGTACTATTGAAGACGGCGATTCTGTGGTCTACTTCAACTTCCGGGGGGACCGGTCCCTGGAGATCACCGCCGCCTTTGAGGAGGACCAATTTGACAAGTTCCCCCGGGGACGCAGGCCCAAGGTATGCTACGCCGGGATGATGGAATACGACGGGGACCTGCACGTACCCCGCCGCTACCTGGTAAACCCGCCCTCCATCGACCGGACCCTGGGGGAATACCTGGCTGCCACGGGGATACGCACCCTGGCTATTTCGGAGACCCAGAAGTACGGCCATGTAACCTACTTTTTCAACGGCAACCGCACGGGCAAGTTTGACGACAAGCTTGAGGACTATGTGGAGATCAAGAGCGACGTACTCCCCTTTGAACAGCGCCCCTGGATGAAGTGCGCCGAGATCACCGATCAGGTCCTGGAAGCGATCCCCTCGGGAAAGTACGATTTTATCCGGCTCAACTTTCCCAACGGCGACATGGTGGGCCATACCGGTGTTTACCAGGCGGTGGTCTGCTCCATGGAAGCCATGGATCTCCAGTTAGGCCGTATCGCCAGGGTGGCGGCGGACGCGGGCGCAGTATTGGTAATCACCGCGGACCACGGTAACTCCGACGATATGTTTGAGCACGACAAAAAAACCGGCGCGGTTTCCCGCAAGGAGGACGGCAGCCCCAAAGCCAAGACCAGCCACAGCCTTAACCCGGTTCCCTGCATAGTCTACGATCCGGAATACAAGGGCGAGTACCCCGCAGCGCCCCACGACAGCGCCCTGAATGAGGGCCTGGGGATCAGTTCCATCGCCGCCACCTGCATCCGTCTCCTGGGCTATGTTCCCCCGGCGGACTACGACAAAGCGGTGATACAATAGCGCGGTTAGTTTTCCTGTGGTTTCAAGTGTTCCGCCAGGAGTCTTTTTTTATCCTCCGGGATGGGCGTACTTTTTCTTTCGACAAAATCGAAGTGGACAATTACCGCGCTCCCGGTGGTGCAGAGCCGGCCCTCCTGCCACGCTTCGTGGTATACCGTGAATGACTTGGTCCCGATGCGGCTGATGCAGCTGCGAATTTCCACATCGTGCTGAAAAAAAAGTTCCCCCACAAAATCGTAATCCGCGTGGGCCATAATCAGGGGCCAGGTGCCGTGGACTACCCGGAGATCCGGATCGAAAATCCGGAACAGGGGGTTCCGGCCAAGCTCAAACCATTCCGCCAGGACCACGTTGTTGATGTGCCCCAGCCCGTCAATGTCCCCGAACCTGGGGGTTACCTTTGTTGTAAACATAGAAATTAACTCCTGTCTCGTGCGATGACTACTGCACAGTGTAATTGAAGCGAAACGAAGTTTCGCATACAGATCTGTTGAGGCTGCCGAAAAAGTCTTCAAACGACCAAATAATCGCTATACAGTGTCTTAATGTCTTAAAACGGACTTATTCGACAGCCTCGTTATGTACAGTTTGCGCTATTTTACTATTTCTAAATAACTTTTTGTCGTTACAATTTTTATGTTTTCATATTCTTTTAATTCCAATAAATGAATATCGCCGGATATTATATGATCCACACGAGCGGTTATTCCGCATTCTATATATTTATCCGTTTTGTCTCTGTTGTCATTATCAATTCGTCTTTTTGGTACAATTTTATTGGCAATTTCTTCAATTGATTTTGTGAAATAATTTATTTCGTGTTCATCCGCATGAAATTTTGGCCGTCTTATCAATCTGTTCCAATAAATCTTCCTGAAAAGATATATTTACTGTTGAAACTGCCATAAAAACCTCCTTTTTTTAACATACAATGTTTGTATGAATTTGTCAAGTTTTCTCCGATACCAAATTTTTGTAAGTGTTACGTTGTTTGAGCCGGAGCAAGCGCGGACCTTCGTTCCGGCGGGGTATTAAACCGGACTCCCGAATAAACCATCCGGGGGGCGGGGCGCACAGACAGCGGCCGGTTACAGGGGCTATAAACCCCCGAGGGGTAGAATCCACTGGCGGGTGTGTTCTATACTCTTACGGTGAAGCATTTCCTGCGGGCAGGTATCATCTGTTTCAGCGTACTCTCCCTGGGAACTTTTTTGGGTTCCCTTTCCCTGGTGCGGGATCTTTACCTGCGATCTTCGCCCGGTTCCGCCGCGCCCATCAATTACCACTTTTCCCTGTACCTGCCGGATAACCGTAACTCCTTTTTTGCGGGGATCGTCGAGGGGGCGGAACGGGCCGCCGGGGAATTGAATGTCGCCATTTCCCTCCATTCGATTGATCCGGCGAAGAACGAACTGGAGATGGCCCCCTATACCGCCGTGGACGGGGTTATTGTCTGCCCGTACCTGGAGGATGCCCTGGCCCGCCGGCAGCTTGACCGGCTGGGGCAAAAGCAGATTCCCGTGGTGATCATCAACCACAACATCCCCAACGATCAGCCCTGGCCCTTTATCGGCACGAACAACTTCGACGTGGGCCGCCGCATCGGTATGCTGTCGGGGAGTACCGGCGGCGCGCCGATACGCCTGGCGATGGTGTACAGCGACAAGGCCCCGGGGATCTACGGCGAGCGGGAACTGGTGGAGATGGGGATCGCGGCGGCGCTGGGCGGCCGCCTTGCCGCGCCGATTATGGGCTTCAGGACGAACCTGAACCCGCTGGACGCGGAGGAACTGCTCTATCGGCTTTTCCGCAGCAACCCGGACATCAACACTATCGTCTTTACCGACTCCAACGATACTATCGCCGCGGCCCAAACCCTTGTTGATATGAACCTGGTGGGCCGGGTCCAGGTGATAGGTTTCGGCGCGGATCCGGGGATAGAGGAGAACATCCGCAAGGGGGTAATCGCCTCCAGTATCGTCATCAACGGCGAACGGATCGGCTATGAGGCGGTACGGTCCCTCACGGCCCTGCGGCGTACCGGGTATACCGCCGCCTCAATCGATACGGGGGTTACGATCATCGACGGGAGTTCCCTCAAATGATCTTTCCCCGCTCTTTTCTCACGTTTATCCACCGCCGCTTTCCCCGTTCCTTTCGCGTACAGATGCTGGTGAGCGTATCCGGGGTGGGTATTATCCTGGTCTTTTCCACTGCCTACATTCTCTTTTCCGCCAAGAATCTGCAGAACCTGTCGGACCGCAGTTTTGAGCGGGAGCGGTTTATCAAAAGCGTTCAGGAAGACCTGGCCGCCTACCAGGAGCCGCTTCTTGAGTACCTTTCCACCCGTTCTTCCAACGCCCTGGCCCGGATACTGGTCGAATCCCAAGCCCTGCGGAACAAGCTGCCGGCCTACAGTCCCATAACGGCGAACAAAACCGAACTCAAGGAACGGGAACTGTACTTCCTGATCCACGCCTACCTGAACCTGGCGGATCAGGCGGTGGAAGAAAAGCGGGGCAGGAACATCGCCGCCTATACCCGGATCTACGATGAAATGGCCGGGCTTCTGGCGTATATTAACGAAGAGATTGAAGCGGTCAACCGGGAACGTTTCAGCAGCCAGTTGGACGCCTACGAGCTCTTCATCGCCGAGTCCGGGACCATTCAGTTTTTGAACCTCCTCTTTATCATCTTTGTGTCCCTCCTTTCGATACTGCTTCTTTTCCATTCGGCGGGGCAGCTCACCGGCCCCCTGGTCAGGCTTTCGGCGCTGGCTTCGGATCTGTCTTCGGGGAATTTTGAGATTCCCGACATTCAAACTGATTCGGTGGCCGAGATGGATCAGGTGGTGGAAGCCTTTAACCGGATGAAAAACGACATACGCCAGTTTATCGAGGAGATGCGCTGGCAGGAGAATATCAAACAGGAATATATGCGGGAAAAGCTGCGGAACCTGAAAATGGAGGGCCTGGTACGGCACATGGAGATCTACGCGCTCCAGGCCCAGATGAATCCCCATTTTCTCTTTAACACCCTGAATACGGGGATGCAGCTTGCCATTGTCGAGGGAGCGGACCGGACCGGCGAATTCATGGAGTACCTGGCCCGGCTTTTTCGGCATATCATCAGGAACCGGGAACTTATCGTCCCCCTGAACCTTGACCTGATCCTGGATTACGATGAATCGCTTCTGGATAGCTGCAAGGTTCCGGTTTCCATTTTGCAGCCCCTGGTGGAAAACTGCGTCATCCACGCTTTTCGGGAAGCGGCGGCCCCGCCGGCGGGGATGACGGCGGACGCGGCGGGGGCGCGTTCCCTTATCATGGTACGGGCGGAAAAGTCCGGAAGCAGGCTTGTCCTTTCGGTGCGGGACAACGGCTGCGGTATGCCGGAGGGGACCGCAGAAAAACTGCTCCACCCCCTGTCCATCGACGAATCGTCTATAGCGAGGGTGATGGGCCTTGAGAATGTCATTCAACGGTTGTACTTCTTCTACCCCGATGATCCCGGCGTGGTGGGCATCGAGACCGGGGAGGGTACGGTAATTACGATCCGCATTGATACGGGAAGGGAACCATGTATAGCGTTCTGATTGTGGACGATGAGGAACCGGTCCTGGACAGCTACGAGTTTATGCTGAAAAGCGCAAGCGCGGCCGGTTTTACCCTGGCGGGAAAGGCCCGCTCGGGTTACGAGGCCCTCCGGCTGATCCACGAGGCCGAGCCGGATCTGGTGTTTATGGACATCAACATCCCCGGCCTGGACGGGCTGGCGGTTATCGCCGATGTGCACAAGAAATTTCCCCACATGGTTTTCGTCCTTTCCACCGCCTATGAACGGTTCGACCTGGCTAAACGGGCCATACCCCTGGGGGTCTTTGCCTACCTGGTAAAGCCCGTGTCGAAAAAGACCTTCCTTTCCACCCTTGACGAAGCGCGGGAGGCTCTGGCGAAACGGCCCGTCCCGGAAGACGGGGAAGGCGGGAATCCTGAACACTTCTTCTTTAAAAAGATCCTCTGGCAGGAGATGGACGGGGAAACATGGGAGGAGTGGCGGGAACGGCTGGCCCTCCCCTCGGACCGGGGCATGGTGTTCCTCCTGGAACTGGAGGGGGACACGGAAAAATGGTGCAAAAAGATCGCGGAACAGATCTCCTGGAAGTACCACTGCCGCTTTGACGTTATCCTGAACCGGGGGCTTTTTCTGGTTTCCGGGAACGCGGACCGGGAGGCGCTTAAGACCCGGCTGGATGCCGCGCTGAAAGCGGTCCTTCCCCCGGCGCTCGCCCGTTTCCGCGGGGTTGGGGAACTGTACCGGGGGCCGGAACTGTACCGCTCCTGCAACGAAGCCCTGCGGGAACTGGAGGAGTAGCGGCAGGAGACCGATATACAGCACTGGGAAAGACTCAGGATCATCCAGCTTAGGCGGAAGATCGGCGCGGCCCCCCCGGAGGAAGTCAGAAAACTCTTTGCCGTTTTCTGGGGGGAACTGTTCAGGATTTACGATTTTACCCTGGCCAGGGCAAAGATGATCCCGGTGTTCATGTTCCTCCTGGACGACTGTACCGGCTGTTACCGCGATAACACCGAAACGGCGCCCCTCTTTGCCCCGGCTGAGGAGATCATGGCGCTCCCCGACATGCCCGCCTGGGAAGCCTGGGCTGACCAGGCGTTTGAGAAGCTCCTGCTCCAGGCCGGCCTCCGCCGCTCGAATGCCTTTCCCGTCCCGCTGGCAAAGGCCGTCGAGTACATCCACGCCCATTACGCCGAGGGGATTCAACTGGGGGACGCCGCGGAGGCCGCCCTGGTATCGCCGGCCTATTTGAGCCGCCTCTTTTCGGAACACTGTAAAACAAGCTTTATCGATTATGTAACGGAACTGCGCATAGAAAACGCGGAAAAACTGCTGCGGGAGTCAAAGATGACTATAAAAGAAGTTGCCTTTGCCGCGGGATACCAGGATCCCAATTACTTCAGCAAGATCTTCAGAAAAGTTACGGGCCTTTCCCCCCTGGCATACGCGGGAGAACTAAGACGTGGGGGGTAATCTATGAAAATAATAACGGTTATCGCGGCGCTGGTATTTTTATCCTGTACCGCAAAGCAGGAGCGGGCGCCGGGACCGGCGTCTCCCCTTCCTTTCCGGCCCGCGGCGGGAACGGTCCCGGAAAAGAGCAGGACCACT
>JAISWN010000206.1 GCA_031271075.1 Treponema sp. | reverse complement strand
TCCAGGAGCTGCCGCTGGGTTTCCATCCGGAAAAACCAGCCGGTAAAGGCTTCGGCGGCCTTTTGGGAAGGCCCGTTCTTGCAGATGCCGTAGTACACCGTATCTTCCTGCACGGGGATACTGTTTCTTTCCGCAATCCACCGGAAGTCGAGGTTTGAACGCCTGTCCTCGGCCAGGGTAAAAAATTCGTCGCTTTCCATGTAGGCGAAGAGTATCCTGCCGGACAGGACCAGTTTTGCCGGAGGCTCGAAAAAATACTTGAAGGTAAAATCCTCAAGCTGCCGGATACTGCCGTTAGCCTCGCCGATCCAGTTCCGCAGATAGCCGACAGCCTCGTCCAGGGCCGGGGTATTCCAGGCCAGGGGGGAGGCCTCCCGGAAATCAATATTAAAAAACCGGGCGGCGATAAAGAGGAACTCGTCGTCCCAGGCGGGGGAGAAGCCCATCCGGGTATAGGCGCCGTTTGTTTCGGCGTTAAATTCCCTGCCCAACTCTTTTATCTCTCCAAGACCGATGGTAAAGGGGTTGGAGAGGAGGTTTCCGTTTTCCCTGGCGAGGATCAGGGCGGGGATATTAAAGGCCACAGGCAGAAGGTACTGCCGATCCTCGATCTTCCCCAGGGCCAGGAGGGGGGGGTAAAAATCCTCCGCCTGAAGGATCCGGTTTTTAAAAAGCCTTTCCAGGGGGAGGAACAGGGAGCGGGTAGCGGCGCTTTTAAGCCAGCTTCCCGCCGCGATGTCGGGGTACACGGAAGTCCTGGTAAGTTCCCGGGCAAGAGAGTCGAAGTAACGGACTTCCACCTTGTAGGTATCCTGAGAGGAGTTGAAGTAATCAACGTAGAGGGCGAAATCGCTCCGGTCGGTCCAGAGGGTGGCGGTTTTGCTCTCCTTCCCGCAGGAAAGAAACAAAAATGCCCCCAGGATCAGGCACAGGCCGAGGGGCCGGGAAAAATCCGTCTTAAATCCGGCCATATAATCAGCTTACCGGTCCGCCGCCATCTTTGCCGCCGTATCGTAAATGATCCGGTAAACCTGGTCCAGCTTGTCCTCGTCGATTCCGGCAAAGGCGACACGGAGGTAACGGTCTTCCAGGGATATGGTTCCGATTCCCTCTTTGGAGAGCAGTTCCCGACGGAGGGTCTCGGCGGAAAGGCCCTCGCAACGGAAGCACATGAAGTACCCGGAGTTGAAGGGCAGGGGTTTTAGAACCGGGTGATCGGGGTTGTTCCGGATAAAGGCTTTGACCCGCCGGTAACGCCCCTTCATCAAATTAAGGAACTGGTTCTTCTCGCCGGGGGTGCGGGGATCATCCATGACCCGGAGCATGAGGTTCTGGGCCGGGGTATTGGAGCAGGAGACCGAGGAACGGATGGCCCCCATAAGCTTGCGGATCAGGGCTTCCTGGTGGGTCCCGTCGAGGCCGCGGCAGGCGTAGGTAACAAAACCCAGGCGCATCCCCCACAGGTAGTCCTCCTTGATGGGGCCGTCTATCTTGATCGCCAGGATCCGGTCATGGATGGCGGCGAAACGGACGAAGGGGGACTCTTTGCCCACATCATCCTCGTAAAAGAGGCCGAAGTAGGCGTCGTCGCAGATCACCAGCACGTCCGCGCCGCCCTCGGCCGCGTCCCGGAGTATCTTTACCAGGGCGTCCTCCTCCTCTTTGGTGGGGGAATAGCCTGAGGGGTTGTTGGGAAAGTTAAGGAGGATCCGTACCGCCCCGGTTTTCGCCTCTTCCTGCACCGCCTCCCTGATGAAATCCAGGTTGAGGCCCTCCCCCTTGCCGAAGAAGGGAACCTCCCGGACTTCGCAGCCCCGCCGGGTGTTGAAGATGAGGTCGTAGTTGTCCCAGCAGGGATCGCTGGTGATGAGTACATCCCCCTGGTCAAAGAACATATCCGCCGTGTAGGAAAGGCCGGCGGTTAAACCGGGAACCACCACGGGGAGGGATATTTTGGCCGGATCCGCCGAGGGGTTTTTCCTGGTGATCAGGTCCTTCCATACGGCCCGGACTTTCCCTATTCCCGCCGTGGGAGCGTAGACCACCGATTCCTCCGGGCTCAGGCCGGGCAGGGCGTCGGCAATGGCGGAGAGGATGAGGGGCCGCCCGCCTTTAAAGGCCATGCCGATAGTGCCGTTTGCCAGTTTGGCGGAAGTTTTCGCCTCCGCGGACTGGGCTATGATGCCCCGGGGAAAATAAAAACGCCGCCCCAGAGGGGAGAGGAGCCGGGACACAATAGTCCCCTCCAGCGCCGAGTTGAGTTCATCCGCGGGGGATTGCATGGATCTATCATCCTGAAAACGGCTTTTTTAGTCAACGGCTTGCGTTGCTCAACCCCTTCAACCACAGGTTCTCCTCAAACGGCAGTCTCTTGCTCTCTATCACCTGTACGCCCACCGGATACCCCCCGACAACATAAACCCCCGGAGAAGTCTCCGTTACACTGACGTTCTTCTCCTCCCCAAAATACGCGAACAACTCCCGGGGATGGCGGGTTTCTATGACGCTGACGGTCATATCCCTTGTATCGGTCTTGTTAAGCGCGGCGTACAAGTAGGCGTAGCTGAGTACCTTGTAAAAGTCGTAGACCGAAAAATAATCTTCAGGGCTTTTGTATTCCAGGATATTGACCCGTTTGAATATGCGGGCGATGTTCTTTTCGATGACCAGGTCCGGGGCTTTCTTGACGATGACTAGGTCTATTTCCAGAGGCTCTGCGTTAAGTTGGTATTCGCTTGAGAACTCCAGGGCGTCTTTGTACTGTTCCAGCTCCTGTTTGAGGGCCTGGACGAAGGCTGTAAGGAAGCCGCTTTCGCGGCATCAGAAAAAGGGGATAGAAGAAGGG
>JAISWN010000037.1 GCA_031271075.1 Treponema sp. | reverse complement strand
CGCTTCAATTCCTCGACCCCCTGTGGGGGTCTGCGGGATTTCCGCTTCTATCCCTTGCGCTCTGCCAAGCCTTGCGTTTTCCCGCCGGGAAACAAAGCCGCACTTTCATAGTTGTCGGGATACTGGTGGTTTTGGTTTAATCACCGGGGAAAAAATACCAGGGTTTTGTGTCAGATATTCAGCATAGTGAACAAAAGTGTTGCAGCCCGCCCCGCTTTTTACCACCGGCAGCCGCTAAACCCCGGAAAGCTGTTTTTGTTTGTCCTTTTTTCGTATTGAGGCGGAAAGGGATCGCACCTTCTTCACGCTTAATTCCGCGGCCTCCGCCGTTTCTTTGACACTCATCCCCCTGTTCAAAAGATTCCGGGCCACCATCTCCCGGCCTTCTTCCCGGCCCTTCTCTATCCACTTGGGAAGAATCCCCTCCTCCATCAACATTTCCTCAAAGGTCACTTTCCTCTTCCCCATCTGTATCACCTCCCGAAACGTTTCCGTATTCCCATGAAACACCGCATCCAGATACGCATCCGCCGCTATACCCCTTCCCGGTTTTCTGCCTTCTCTCACTATACTTTCTACCTCACTCCTTTCCAAGTCTTTCCGTAACCCCTTCAACCACAGGTTCTCCTTTAGGGACAGTTCCTTCCCCACGATAATCTGGATCGGGAGGTAATCTCCCTTTACCTCATAGATACCCGGCTCTGTTTCCTCTATCCGGTACTTGCGGACATCCCGCAGGTACTTGATAAGTTCCCGGGGGTATCTGGCTCCGGCGAAGCTAAGGGTGATATCGGCCATATCCCCTTCCGGAGTAATGGCGGCGTAGAGACATGCGTATGAGTAGACCTTGAGGAAATCTTTAACGGAAAAGGAGTCGGAGGGACTTTTGAACTCCCAGATGTTGACGGCTCTGAAGACCCGGGCGATGTTTTTGGCGATTTGGAGGTTTCCGGTTTTTTTGACGATAAGGACATCGATACGGAGGGGTTCTGCGGTAAGCTGGTACTCCGGGAGAAACCGGAGGGTATCCCGGTAATCGGCGAGTTCAAGCCGGATCGCCTGGAAGAAGGCGGGGTGCCATTTGATATAATCGTCATGTTTCATAGCCTAATAAGGGCGCGGATCGGTGGTTTTGGTTTAATCGGGAAAGAAAAAAACAGGATTTTTTGACCCTGATAATAGACATATTGACAAAGAATGTCGATTAATTTAGTCTTCCGGATATTCTCCGGTCTTTCCGGCGTTAAAGCCGGGCCCGGGAATAGGGCCAAGTATTTTGGCCTCGATTTTACGGCGCGGCATATTGCCGCGTTTTTCAGGAGTTTGTTATGAAAAAGACTTTAAGTTTTGGGGTATGCGCGGCTCTCGTCCTGCTGGCGGCCCTGGTTTTTTCCGGCTGCCCGGCGGAAGAAGATTCGATACCGACGGTTTCTATTAAAATTACTGGTTTAACTGGTAACGCCTTGTCTACGTATTACTCCCTCAGTGTTTTTAAGGAGAGGACTGACATTGAGATGAGTGGAAGCTCAGAAGGGACCAAGTTGAAGGGGCAAGCAACCCGGGATGGGTTCTACTGGAAACAAAATCCTGACAGCACGGAGGTAGTTATAGCTATACCGGTAATCGAGGCTGGGGACTATGTATTGGTACTCGGAACATCCTCTTCTAGTGATCCAAAGACAACAGAGGGAAAAATGTTCATAACCAAGACCACTACTAACAATGGAAAGGTTACGTTGAATTTTGATGGTACACCCATTCCTTTTAGTGACTTTGATACTAATGGCGGTACTGGCTGGACAGTTTGGGAGATTGTTAATCAATTTGGAAAGGGTTCGAATTCCTAACACATACATGAACGCTGAAAAATGTCCTTTCGTGGTTTTTCGGCGGTAAACGTATCTTGCTCGCAAAACCGCCGGTTTTGCGAGCAGAACCTTTTTTAAGGTAGTCGCGGACCTGCGGTCCGAGTCCATAATGTGTCTACATTATGGACAGACTCTATTTAAACCGGTAGCCCAGCGCAAGCCGGAGTTCCGGCCCGTGGGTCAGCCCCGACATCCTGGGGTTCCCCCAGAGAGTCGGCTGGGAAATGCCGAACCTGTCCACCACATAGTCTGCCGCGGCTGTTTCATAGGGGGTTTGCAGCCGGAAACTGTAGAGGAATTCGGCCCGCATGAAGAGGGGGCAGCGGAAAACAAAGTCCACCCCCGCCCCAATGTCGATAAAAAAGGAATTCCACAGGTAAAGGGAGTAATCCCTGGAATCGTCAAATTCCGTCTTTCCCTCCGTCCGATCGTGTTCAGCCCCCCCCTTGGGCTTCCGTTTTTCCACCAGGGCTATCTGGTACTCAATCCCGGCAAGGGGGTACAGGAGTAAGCCTTTCCGCAGGGTAAAGGGGTATTTCCCCAGCAGGGTAAAGCCCAGCATGGTCTCCGAACCGGTTCCCTCCAACAATGTGTCGTTTACCAGTCCTGTCTTCCCCATGCCTCCAGCAGTTTCTTTATACTTGTTAAGCCCCCCCTGGATATCCAGGCTCAGTTCCGCGTAGGTGGCATCGAAAAAGAGAAAGCCCCCAAAGTTGAACTGATCCATGCTTTGGTTCGCTTTCATACCATCGGCGGTGATGGTATAGCGGCTAAAAAGCCCCCCCAGGCTGAGTCCGCCGCCGGCGCTCAGGCCGAATTCCGGCAAAGCCGGGGCGGGAAAGGCCGGCGCAAGGGCCAGGACCAGGATTAAGGCATATTTATTCAACATTTTTCCTCCATGTGTCTATTTTCATATAGACATCATACAGAAACAAAGGGCAGTGTCTATAGCCGGGCGGGCAGGATAAACGCAGGGCATCCGGCAATTCCGAATTCAAAATCAACAACCACGGAGAAACACGGAGGTTTTCTCACTAATCCGGGTTTATCCCTCTGTACACTATATACTCTGTTGAAACTGAGGATTCCTGGGGTAAACGGTTTTTTACTTGCATATCCGGCTCTTTTTATCATATTATCATTACATGAAAATGGTTATTTTTACGATTTTTGTATTTTTTATTGCTTTTACTCTTTTCGGTCAGACCAATGGCCAAACCAGCGGTTTGGATTCCTGGGCGGAAATTTATAACGGTGAATCAACTATGCCAGGCCAGCTCCAGGCCCTCCAGGCGGTAGCCAAAGAAGGGGCGGCCGATTCGGGGCCTTTTTTTGCCGCAGCCCTGAGCCGCCTGCTGCGCCAGTACCCCACCGTGAGGCGGGTGAGCGATCTTGCCGCCGCGGATGAGTGCGCCCTGATTATCGCCAGGGAGCTTGGAACCGCCAAATATGTGGAAGCCGGGCCGGAGGTCTGGAAGGCGGTGGAGACTTTTTCCAACCCCCTGGTCAAGTCCGAACTGCTTATGGCCCTGGGAAAGATGGGAGCCGTCGATTATCTGTCCCATGTGGCCCAACTACTTACCGATTTAAATACCCTGATCCCTTCGGAGCGGGAAGTCCAGATTCGGGCCTCACGGGTTGCCTATGGGGCCATCCTTTCCCTGGAAAGTTTTGGGGATATTTCAGGGTATCTGCCGGTATTTTTCGCCGCCAACGGATGGTACGATTCCCGGGTCAAGACCCGGGCCGCCGCCTCTCTTTCCGCCATTACCGACGATCCCACCGAACCGCTGCTCCAGGTGCTGCAAAGCCCCGGACACCCTTGCGCCATTAAATACCTGGCCCTCCAGTTCGAAGAGGCTTCCGGGGCCCCGGAGGCCTCCAAAATCAGGGTAGCCGCCCTTGCCCTTGCCGAAGGCTGGCTGACCGCCACCGTCAATGTCCGTCAGCGGAATGAACTGGCCCAGATGCGGAAGTTTTCCATCGACATGATCCGGCGCTACGGCATAGGGGAGGACAGCACGGTTTACGGCAACCTGGCGCGGTGCTACGGGGAAGGCATAGACATAAATGAAAAACTGAACGCCATAGAGGCCCTTTCGGCCATCGCCACCAACCAGGCGGCCGCTTTGTTGAACAGTTTCATCCTGACGGTACATCAAAGGCGGCAGAGCGATTCCCTTACCCGGGAAGACGAGCAACTGATCCGGGCGCTTATTCCCGGCCTGGGGGCTACCAAACAGAGCGTCGGCAAGACCTCTCTTACCCAGGTACAGCGGTCCCTCCATTGGACCCCCACGATCCGCAGCCGTGCGACAGTGGCTTTAGAGGATATGACCCTTCAGTAAAAGCGCAAAGGCGGGTAACCGCCTGTTGCGCCTGCTTTGAAGGCTCCTCTATTCGGACAGGATGCGGAGAAGTTCCTCCCCGGACTTTGCGGCCAGGATCTCGTGCCGTTTTTCCGGGCTTTTGAAGAGGAGGCTTATTTCCGCCAGGAACTGAAGATGGGGGCCGGTTTTTTCCACCGGGGAAAGGGTCATAATGAAAATCCGGCATGGCTCGTTATCCAGGGAATCGAAATCCACCGGTTTATCGGAAACGCCTATGCAGGCCACCAGATCCTGAATAGTGGGGCTTTTGCCATGGGGAATGGCAATACCGTGCTTCATCCCGGTAGACATCTTCTGTTCCCGATCCATTATCGCATTGTAGGCCGCCGTCCGGTCCGGTATCTTATTAGCCGCTACAAGGATATCCAACAGCTCATTGATGATTTCTTCTTTCGTGGTTCCCTTTAAGTGGGGATTAATTGTATCAACCGTTAAAACTGTCTTAAGATTCATATTATAAGTTTATAGCCGGGCCTGTAAAAAGTCAAGATTTTTATGCCCAAGGGGCGGGATAAATGGGTTTTGAAAGGGGCCCGGTTCTGATACACTACATCCCGTGATCATTGGCATTGATATAGGCAGCAGTACCACCAAAACCGTGTCTGTTGAAGGCGGCAAACTGGCCCGGAAGATAAAAACCAGGGCGGCGGACGCGGTTACCTCGGCCACGGGCGCCCTTGGCAAGCTCCTTCTGGAGAACAATATCGGCATATCAGCCATTCAGGGGATCGCCATCACCGGCGCCGGGGCCTCCAGGATAAAAAACGATATATTCGGCATCCCTACCCGGCGGATTGACGAGATCGAAGCCATAGGAACCGGGGGGATCTTCCTGGCCGAAACCTGGGGCGGCGTAAAACCGGGGCGGGATTCCATCATCATCGCCAATGTGGGAACCGGGACGGCGATCATCGAGGCGGGAAAGGACGGGATTACCCATCTGGGCGGCTCCGGCGTGGGGGGCGGCACGATTCAGGGCCTGGCGAAAAAGCTTCTTCCCACCTCCGATTTCAACAGTATACTGGAACTGGCGGAAAAGGGGGATCTGGATCAGGTGGATCTGCTCCTCAAGGATATTACGGAAACGGATATCAGCTTTCTCAACCGGGAAACAACCGCCGCGAATTTCGGTAAAATGATGGACAGCGCCGGCAGCGCCGATATGGCCCTGGGGATCCTCAACATGGTCTACCAGGTTATCGGTATGCTTGCCGTGTTTGCCGCCAGGAGCAAGAACCTGGACCGGGTGATTGTTACGGGAAACGGCAGCAACAACCCCATCGGGAAACAGGTACTGAAGATCATTACCGGCATGTACGGGGTACGTTTTGAGTATCCCCCGGACGCGGAATACACCACCGCCATAGGAGCGGCGTTCTCCTGGGGCGTCTAAACGCCGCGGGCAAAAGCCTTCGGAAACTACCACGAGAGGGGGTTTATCATGGGGAATGTTACATTGGGCAGGACGGGTCTTGAGGTAAACAGGGACGGTTTTGGCGCCATACCGATTCAGCGGGTGGACAGCGCCGCGGCGGCCCGTATTCTGCGCCGGGCTCTGGACAAGGGGATCAACTACTTTGATACCGCCCGGAGCTACACGGACAGCGAAGAGAAGATCGGCGCCGCCTTCGCGCCTTCCCGGGACAAATTCTTCATTGCCACCAAAACCGGGGCCAAGGACGCGGCTGTTTTTTGGCAGCACCTGGAGACAAGCCTCAGGAACCTGAAAACCGGCTATATTGACGTGTACCAGTTCCATAACCCCGGTTTTGTGCCCCGTCCGGGGGATCAGTCGGGACTCTACGACGCCATGCTCAAGGCGAAGGAACAGGGGAAGATACGTTTTATCGGGTTTACCAACCACCGGCTGCCTGTCGCCAGGGAAGCGGTGGAAAGCGGGCTTTACGATACCCTCCAGTTCCCCTTCTGCTACCTTTCCTCGGATGAGGAGATCGGGCTTACCAGATTATGCCTTGAGAAAAATGTGGGCTTTGTGGCGATGAAAGCCCTTTCCGGGGGCCTCCTTACGGATATCGGCGCCTGCCGGGGCTGGATTTCCCGTTTCCCCAACGTAGTCCCCATCTG
>JAISWN010000009.1 GCA_031271075.1 Treponema sp. | reverse complement strand
GGCGGAGCCTCGGAGAGGCGCGCAGCCACGGCGCATTGCGCCGGGGCCGGAGCTTAGCGGAGCCCCGAAAAGCCCGGTTTGCGGCGTTCTACGCCGCAAATGCGCCCAAATTTCTCTCAAATCCTTTATAAATGGCATCTAAAACACCCGCCTGCCTTAGTCTCTTAACGGCCGGACGCTGAGTTCCCGGGAAAATTCTCCCACATGCCGTTCCGGTTCCCTGGGGGAGGCGCCGGGCGGGGAGTTCAGGCTATAGGCGGCCACGGCAAAATAGTAGACTGTTCCGTTCCGCAGCCCTTCTATCCGGATGCTGTTGTGTTTCCCGGCGTCCAGGGGAGAGGCGCCCAGGGTGGCTCCGTCCCCGAAGTATTCCCCCCTGACTGTGCCGTAGTACACCAGATACCCGGCGGTATCCTGGTCGGGGCTGCTTTTCCAACTGAGGGTTACCGTTCCGTTGGAGGATACTGCCATTACCTGGGAGGGGGGCCGGGGCGGCTGGTTGGGCTGGTAGAGAAGCCGTATCTCCTCCAGATAGGGACTGGCCTCCCCGTCTCCCGAGGGGTACAGGATCGCCGCAACCTGCGCGTAACGGCCTTTCAGGGTATCCTGCAGATCGGCTCCGGGAACGACCGTTTGCCAGTCCTCGTCGGTCCAGTGGTAGGGGTTGTCCGCTGCCCGGAGGAAGAACTGTATCGCCGAATTGTCGGCAAAACGGAAATCCCCCTTTTCCCCGTACTCGTTGCGGACCTTGCCGTCTTTCAGGCCGATAGTGCCGCCGGAGGCTTCCAGGCTGAGGATCCTGCTGGAATTTTCCCCCAGATCGATGGCCCGGCTTTCCACCCAGCCGCCTGAGGCGGGGTAACGCCGCAGTTCAGGCTCAACGTTGAAGGTCTTGTGGATCCGGAATTCGTCCATCATCCCGGAAAAACGCCTCCCCAGGGTAAAGCTCCCCCCCTCCCCCGCCAGAGGGCTGTAAACCTGGCCGCCTTCCCTGCCGGAGGAGCTGGCGTAGACAATATCCTCCGAATTCCCGTTCACCAGGTATTCCAGGAGGCCCGTATCGGCATTGAAACGGATAAGGTGATGGCTCCAGGTCTTGGGAACCAGCGGGCTTTGGCCGCTCAGGGTAAGATCCAGGCTCTCTCCGGCGCCGGGGGAGAAAAAGAAGTCCTCGAAGGTCCAGCGGAAGCGGTTTTTAGCCGCCGCGCACTGGATACGCTGGGATATGAGGCCGGGAGATGCCGGGCTCTCCGCTCCGGCGGGGGGGGTAAAACCCCTGGGGGCGCTGATGGCGGACCAGGAAAGAAGCTGTTCCCCGTTTTCCATGTTCAGGGGGTACACCCAGAATTCGAGGGCGAAGTCCCCCATGTTCCGGCTGGGGGCGAACAGGGCGTCCTCCCGGTAGGGCTCGATAGTCAGGGGGCCGGCAGGGGCCGGCAGGGCCCTCTGTCCGGCTCTGAGTCCCGCGGTAGAGGCGGAGAAGAGAACCGCCTCCTTCCCCACCCGGGCCCAGGGCGGGCCGGCGGTGGAAATGGCGGAACCGCCGCTGCTTTTAACCCGGTAATGGCCCGTCCGGTCAATAAAAAGTTCCGGTTTCCCTTCGTCAAAGGACAGGGCCAGATCGAGGGAAGCCGGGGCGTCCCCGCTTGCCAGGGTAAGTACCGGCCAGGGCCGGATATTGCCTGTCTCCGTTAAACCCCGGTATTGCGCCTCGCCCCAGGCCGCGGAACCGCCGATGGAGACCGTCTTCCTGTCCAGGGCGGAGAGGCTACCTGAAACCGTCAAAAAAAGGTAAAATAGGGTGGTGAGTATTCTTTTCTTTGTCATGATCGCCAGCCTTCCCCTTCAAAAGCCTCGGGCGGGGACTGTCCCCCGGAACGATCTGGAAATCCAACGGTTGGGTTTCCGAAGCTTCCCTTATCTTATCGGCTGAAATGACCGGCGCCCCTGAAAAGTTTCCGGAGAATTTCGCGGTCTCCGATTCCGCGGCCTCCGATTTCGCGGTTCTTAAGGCGGCGGCCCGTGAGGCTCCCAAAGAACCGGGGGTCTATATCATCCGGGACAGGGAAAACCGGATCATCTACGTGGGCAAGGCCCGGGTGCTGCGGAACCGGCTGGGTTCCTATTTTTCCGGGGCCAAGGATATCAAGACTACTACCCTGATCCGCCACGCCCATTCCATCGAAACCATTATCGTTACCAGCGAGTACGAAGCCCTGCTCCTGGAAAACACCCTGATAAAGCAACACTCCCCCAAGTATAACATCAACTTGAAGGACGGCAAGACCTATCCGGTGGTGCGGATCACCAGCGAGGGGTTCCCCCGGGTGTTCAGAACCCGGCATATCGTGGAGGACGGGAGCCGCTACTTCGGCCCCTTCCCCAACATCCATTCGGTTGACCTGCTCCTGGATCTGGTGGAGAAGCTCTTTCCCCTGCGGAAATGCCGGACTTTCAGGAAGCGGGAGAACCCCTGCATGTACTACCACATCGGCCGCTGCGCGGCGCCCTGCTGCGGGAAGATCTCCCTTGAGGAATACGCCCTCCAGGTGCGCCGGGTGGAACAGCTTCTGACGGATTCCGCCGCCGGGGAGGGGGCGAACGGGGAGCTTGTCCGGGATCTGGAGGAGGAGATGGGGAAGGCCGCGGCGGAACTGAAATTCGAGCGGGCCGCCCAACTCCGCAACGCCATCCGGGCCATTGGGGATCTTTCCGGGGACAGCGCGGTGGTGGACTTCGATCCCGAAGGCCGGGACTATATCGCCTGGGCCACCGAGGGGGTCTTTACCACCTTTACTGTTTTCTCCATGCGGGGGGGCAGGATGACCGGCAGGGAACTTTACCGTACCCGATCCGCGGCGGACGAGGGGGAATCCCTGGAGACCTTTATCGCCTCCTACTACGATCCCAGCCGGCCCCCTCCGGCGAAGATATACCTCCTGCCGGAACTGTCCTCCACGAAAAAGGCCGGAGAGGGAGACGCTTCCCTCTTTGTTTCCCCCGGTTCCCTGGCCCGGTGGTTCAGGGAGCAGTTCCGTTTTGAGCCGGAGGTTTCCGTGCCTGTGGAAAAACACCACACCGCGGTACTGGCCATGGCCCGGCAGAACGCCCTGGAGGATCTGCGGAGGAGGCTCCGGGAACGGGGCGCCGGGCCCGCCCTGGACGAACTGGTCCGGGTTCTTGGTCTGAAAAGGCGGCCCGAGTGTATCGAGGGCTTCGATATCGCCCAACTGGACGGGAAACATCCGGTGGCCTCCCTAATCTCCTTCAAAGATGGGGTTCCGGACAAGAAGAACTACCGCTACTTCAAGCTCCGCAGCGTGGTGGGCATAGTGGACGACTTTGCCGCCATGCGGGAAGCGGTACAGCGCCGCTACTCCCGGCTTGTCCGGGAGGGAAGGGAACTCCCCGATCTGGTGCTGATCGATGGGGGCATCGGGCAGGTAAACGCCGCCAAGGGGGTGCTGGACGAGTTGGGCCTGGATCTTGACCTGGCGGGCCTGGCCAAGCGGGATGAGGAAATCTGGCTCCCCCGGGCCAGGGAACCTATCCGGCTTTCCAGGCGTTCCGAGGCCCTCAAGGTACTCCAGCACGTCCGGGACGAGACCCACCGTTTCGCCACCGGGCTGAACCAAAGGCTGCGTTCCGGGGACCTCTTCTTCCCGGTCCTGGAGTCGGTGGACGGCATCGGCCCCAAACGGGCGGCGGCTATCATGAAAGCCTACGGGTCGGTGGCAAACATCGCCGGGGCGGCGCCCGAGGAGATCGCCGAACGTTGCCGGCTCAGCGTCCCGGCGGCAAGGGCTGCGCGGGCCGCGGCGCGGCTTGCCCTGGAAGATGGGGAAGCCCGGAAAGAGGCCCTGATGCCCGCGGGGAGGCAAAAACGGCCCGGCCGGAGCAAAACCAGATCCCTTGCCAGGGAGGCCCTGTCCGCGGAGACGGCGGCGGAACCGGAGGCGGACTACGGGGCGGGAAATACAATTTAACTACAACGAACCCAGGGGAACAGAGCAGGGGGATAAAGGATAAGGGCGGATCAATCCGCCCTGACCCAGCCGACGAGTATATAGTGTAGAGAAATAAGCCCGGATTGGTGAGAAAACCTCCGTGTAAACCGCGTCCCTGCCATTCGGCCTTGTGGTTTTTCCCTCGGATTTTGTCATCTGGCGCAAAAATTCAGTTAGGCGAAATACCGCCGAACTGATACCGCCGAACTGATTGAAAAATTAAAATGAATATGGTAGGGTAAAATAACCGGAGGAATAAATCATGTTGGCTGATACATTAAAGAATGGAGATATAATTGGAATTGTTTCACCATCCCATGTGGCTGAAAGGGAACGATATTCGTGTTTTTTTAATGCAATAAATGCAATAGGTTTTAATATAAAAGAGGGTAGAAATCTCTATAAGAATACATATGTATATCTGGCATCGGAACAGGAGAGGGCCGATGATATTAATGAAATGATCTTAGACGATGAAGTAAGAATGATATTATTTGGTGGCGGGAATGGTGGAAATGAATTACTGCCATATATCGATTATGAAAATATAAAAAAACATCCAAAGATAATTTGTAGCTATAGTGACGGAACTTCTATATTAAATGCAATTTATAATAAGACGGGGTTAATTGTTTATTATGGACAGTCTCCGGGGATATTCGGTGATTTACGTTATTATGACTATATCCAATTTTTCTCAAATTTTGTTAATGGACCCGTAAAACAGTTTATTCCTAATAAGAAAAGCAAAATAATTGTTTCAGGGGAATGTGACGGGATAATTGTTGGAGGTTATACTGCTAATGTTGC
>JAISWN010000378.1 GCA_031271075.1 Treponema sp. | reverse complement strand
GATCTCCTCCTGGGTGGCGGTCTTTCCCTCAAGAAAACCGGTAACCCGGCCTTCACACATTACCATGATCCGGTCCGAAACTCCAAGAAGTTCCGGCATCTCCGACGAAATCATGATGATGCTCTTTCCCTGTTTCGCCAGATTGATGACGATCGAATAAATTTCGTATTTGGTACCTACGTCGATGCCCCTGGTGGGCTCGTCAAGGATAAGGATATCCGGCTCCGTCAGCAGCCAGCGGGCAAAGAGTACCTTCTGCTGGTTTCCGCCGGAAAGGTCACGGATAAGGGTTTTACTGCCCGGGGTTTTTACATTGAGGGCCTTGATGGCGGTGGCCACATCCTCCTCCCCTTTCTTCTCGTTGATGAGCCCGCCGGGCCCCACGTAGCGGGCAAGGTTCGCCAGCAGCATGTTGTCCTTGACGGATCGCATGGGGATGATCCCCGTGGCCCGCCGCTCCTCGGTGACCAGCGCGATCCGGCGGGCCTTTGCCTGGGGCGGGCCTTTAATGGCAACCTCTTTGCCGTTGATGAAGATCTGCCCCTTCTCCACGGGCCGCAGCCCGAAGATGGACTCCACCAGTTCGGTCCGCTGGGCGCCCACCAGGCCCCCGATACCGAGGATTTCCCCCCGCCGGAGGCTGAAGTTCACCTCCCTGAAAGACCGGGGCCGGGCGGAACTGAAGTTCTTTACCTCCAGCACGGTCTCCCCCGGTACGTTGTCCTTCGGGGGGAAACGGTGGGAAAGGTCCCGGCCTACCATATAGTTGATGATGCGGTCGGTGGTCAGTTCCCTGGCGGCAAAGGTGCCCACATGACGGCCGTCCCGCATGATCGACACCTCGTCGGAGATGGCGAGGATCTCTTCTATCTTGTGGGAAATATAGATGATGGCGACCCCTTCGTTCTTGAGCCGCCGGATGATTTCAAAAAGCTGGGAGACCTCGTGTTCCGTCAGGGACGAGGTCGGCTCGTCCATGATGATAACCTTGGCCTTGTTGGAAACCGCCCTGGCGATTTCCAGAGACTGAATCTTCGACGCGGAAAGGTCCCGGACCCATATTTTGGGATCGATGTCCATATTAAGGTCCTTAAGGAGGGCCAAAGAGTCCTGATACATCTTCCGGTGATCGACGAATTTAAAGGGCCCGATTGCGTAGCAGGGGAACCGGCCAAGCCATAGATTTTCCATGACGGGCCGCAGGGGGATGGGCAGCAGTTCCTGGTGGATCATGGAGACGCCTGCGTCCAGTGCCTGCCGGGAATTGTCAAAATGGACCCTTTTGCCATCCAGGAGGATCTCCCCGGAGTCGGGGTCGTAGATGCCGAAGAGGCATTTCATCAGGGTGGACTTCCCCGCCCCGTTTTCCCCCATCAGGGCATGAACCGAGCCGGGCCGGATATCGATGGAAACTTTGTCCAGGGCGTTTACCCCGGGAAAGGATTTGGAAATTTCCTTTATCCGCAGAACATAGCTGCCGTTTTCCATTCCGCCCCCCTTGTAAAAAATTGAAGTGCCCGGTGAACCGGTGAATACGGACCGCAGGAACGGGCCGCGGGGACAAAGCCCCGGGCCGTCCATGCGGCCGGTGATTTTTTACTGGAAATTCTTGTAATTGTCCCTGGTTACCTTCTGATAGGGTACCCAGACATACTTGCCGTCCACGATGGGCCAGCCCGCGCTACTGACGGCGGCGCCGGAGGCAAGGGCGTAGGACAGATCGAAGGTAGCCTTTCCCTGATTCTGGGCGTCGTTCAGCACCGTGCCCAAAAGGGTCCCCTCCGCCAGGGCCTGAAGGGCCGGGGCGGTGGCGTCAACGCCCACCACGGGGAGGTACTTCCCGCCGCTGAAGAAACCGGCCTTCCGCAGGGATTCGATGGCCCCCAGGGCCATGTCGTCGTTGTTGCAGAACACCACCTCGATCTTGTCGCCGAAGCGGGCCCAGAAGGCGTCCATCTTCTCTACCGCCCTGGGGCGGTCCCACATGGCGGTGTCTTCCGCCAGCAGTTCCACTTTGATCCCCGCGGCCTGCACCGCCTTGATGGAAAATTCGGTCCGCAGTTCCGCGTCCTGGTGGCCGGGTTCGCCCTTGAGCATGATGTACTGGAGAACCCCGTCCTTGTTCTTGTCGGCTTCGGGATTGGCCTTCCAGTATTCGGCGGCGATCTCGCCCTGCATGGTGCCGGACTCTTCCGCCTTGGCCCCCACGTAATAGACCTTATCCCACTTCTTCATGTCTTCGGGGAAAGGTTCCCGGTTAAAGAACACCACCGGCACGTTACCGGCCTTGGCCTTGTCGATGATGGCCCCCGCCGCGGTCCGGTCCACCGGGTTGATGGCGATGGCGTTCATCTTCTTGGAAATGAACTGATCCACCTGATCGTTCTGGGTGGGCTGGGCGTTCTGGGAATCCACCGTGGTCACCACCGCCTTGCCCAGGGCGTTCTGCTCGATGGCGTTCCGGGTATAGGACATAAAGGTGTCATCAAACTTGTAGATGGCCACCCCGATCTGCGGCTGGCCGCCGGTCCCGCCTTTCTGCCCGGCCCCGGCGGCAAATACCAAGGTGCCCAGCACCGTCAGCATAAGTACCACCACAATTGCTTTCTTCATAACTGCCTCCTGAATTGTTTGTACGAGTTAAGCCCTAACTCCGCCTAATTTAGGTAGTCTATTCCGGGTAAATTCAGGCGGAGTGAGGGTTTGATCCCTCATTCCGCCTGAATTTACCCCATCCAGGTACTTTTTTTACTTAATTCCTTGTAATACCCTTGATTTGGAAAAAATACCATGATACGATATAGCATACCTATTTAAGGTGGTTATATTATGCCGCTTCCTCTTTGGACCCTTCCCTTCAAGGAACCCCATACCGAAATCAAGCTCATCAACGGCTCCTATTATAAATACCAGATCTCTTACCTCTATGATCCGGCCAAAAAACATACGGTCAAGAAATCAGGCCCTATCCTGGGTAAGATTACCGAGCAGGGATTTGTCCCTTCTCCAAAACACCTGCTCCGCCAGGAACTGCTCAACCCCGCTGCCGACATAAAAACCTACGGCATCTTCGCCCTGTTCTCCCTCCTCCTTAGGGATGAAATCCCCTCCCTCCAGGAAACACTGGGCAGGCCCCTGGCCGACATGCTCCTGTCCTTCGCCATGTTCAGATGGGCTTACCAGTCGCCGATAAAACGGGCCTCCTTGTACCATGCCCATCATTTCAGTGCCGAGTTCTGGGCAACTGACCGCGCACTCACCGACAAAGCCGTCAGCGGGGCGCTGCAATCAATCGGGGAAAACCGGGGACTGGTCATGACCTGGCTCAAACTGTTATTACCGGAATCCGCAGCCCGGGAATCGTTCCTCCTGATGGATTCGACCCACGTCATGAGCGCTTCGGAACGTCTGGAAGTGAACGCGAAAGGGTACAACAACTCCTTCGATTTCGGGAAGCAGATACGCCTGATGTACCTGTTCTCGGCCACGATGAAACTGCCGGTGTATTACCGGCTTCTGGGCGGAAACATCGTGGATGTGGCGGCGATGGACCTGTGTGTAAAGGAAATGGGGGTTTCCGATGTGGTCTATATCGCCGATAAGGGCTTTTACAGCACGGGCAATGTCGCCATGCTGGAACAGCGGAACCTCAAGTACATCATGCCGGTCAGGCGGAGCAATCCGGCGATACACTACGGCCCGATAGGGGATGGGGAATTCAAGATCAAAAACCGCCGCTTCATCTGGCAGGGCAGGGTCATCTGGTATTATCAGTACGAAGCCTCGGGGCTTCAGTTTGCCACGTATCTTGATGACCGGCTGCGGGTGGAAGAAGAACAGGATTACCTGACCCGTATCAGGACCCATCCGGACACGTACACGGAGGAGGGGTATCAGGAGCGGCTGCGGCGTTTCGGAACGGTGACCCTGGTGTACCGCATGAGCGGGACACCCGCTCCCGATGAAGTGTATATGGCGTATAAGCAGCGTAATGAGATTGAAATGATGTTCGACAGCTATAAGACGTTTATGAAGGCGGATGTCAGCTATATGCAAAACCGGTATGTACTTGAGGGGTGGCTTTTCACGAACTTCATAGCGATGATGGCCTACTACAAATTGTACGGCAAACTGAGGGAGGCGAAACTGCTGGGAACATACTCGCCCCAGGACATCATCGAGATGAGCAAGGCGGTGTACAAGGTGAGGATACGGGGAACCTGGTATCTTGCCGAGGTTACCGCCAAAGTCAGGAAGCTGCTCATCAAGGCCGGAATAGACTACCTAAATTGAGCGGAGTTAGGGATTAAAAAAAGATAAAAATGTCTTGACATTTAACATAAGTGTATAATAAAATGGTGTTAGTCTGAAAGAGGAGGGTTGATCAGAAAGCGGGCGGTATGATACCCTGGAAGAAGATGAGGAGTCGCTTATGGACAGCAAACTGGCCGCGTTGATAAATCTGGTAAAACATATGCCGGAAAAGTGCCTGGATCAGGCTATAGAAACACTTGTGAAAATGAAGGAAGAAGCGGAACAAGCGGAGGAACAAAAGCCCCCTGACTGTCCGCATTGCCATGTGGGAAGAACCATGCGGAACGGGCATCGGCACGGGAAGCAGCAGTATCTTTGCCGGGAATGTGGGAAGAGTTTCGTGCGGACGACCGGGACGGCGCTGTATAACTCGCACAGCGGCGAAGCGGCCTGGAAGCAGGTAATCCGGGACACGGTTAACGGAATACCGATAGA
>JAISWN010000093.1 GCA_031271075.1 Treponema sp. | reverse complement strand
GTGGAATTTCAGCGCCCCTTTTTTGTGAACGGTCCCAAGTACCTTGCCCCCCTAACGCTGGCGGACATCGCCAAAGAATTGGGGGTTCACGAAACCACGGTTTCACGGATCGCCAACGGTAAATACATGCAGACCGAGTGGGGCATCTTTGAGATCCGTTACTTTTTCACCAATTCCATAAGCGGCGCCGGCTCGAAGGGTTCCAGGTACTCGAAAGGGGGAGTTAAGGAAACTATCCGGGAGATCATCGCCGGGGAAAAGGGAAACCTTTCGGACAGGAAAATAGTGGAACTTCTGGCAAAGCGGGGAATAAACCTGGCCAGGCGCACGGTTGCCAAATACCGGGGGGAGCTTGATTTAGGTTCTTCGTATGCCCGTTGAGGCATATTCAAATCATAACTAAACTGCAGGAGGCAAGTATGAATGTTGATATTAAGGCGGTGCATTTTACGCTGAAAGACGACGGACGGGAGTATCTGGAACGGAAGATAGCCCGTATCCACAACGCGGAGAATATGATTGTGGATTTTCTCGTAACCCTTACCAAGGATAAAGAGTTTACGGCGGAGGTGAAGATCAACTTCCGCTGGGGCGTTTCCATACATGTAAAAGAAAGTAACTTTGATCTTAACCCGGCGATAGATAAACTGATGGACGTGCTGGATCAGAAGATAACCAAGGAGAAGGAAAAGGTGAAGGAGAAACGCTGATTTTGCCGTTTTTTTCAACAGAACTGTCCCGAAACTTCATTGTGTTCTCCCTGATCGCCGCCGCCGTGTTTTCGGGCTGCAGGTCCCAGCCGGAAAAGGCCGAAGATGATTTTGACGAAGCCGGCTGGTACGAGCGCGTAAAGGCGGCGGATGTTTCTCTGCTCTACGCTCCCCATGTGGACGGGAAAGGTAAATTCTTTAACCCCTGGATGCCCAGATCCGAACAGCCCCGCCGCTCGGGCGGCCCCGCCGGCTGGCTTTTCAGGAAAAAGAAAGAATACCCCTTCCCCGCGGAGGATTACGCGCACCGGGAAAACAATTACGCATACCTGAAAGACCGGGAGGCGGAAAGCATCTCCTTTGCCGGACACGCCTCCATGATCATCAAGATGGACGGGGAAACGGTGTTTACCGATCCTTTTTTTTCGAACCGGGCCCTGGTTGTGGGAAAGAAACTGAAGATCCCCTTTGATTTTTCCCGGGTACCCGAAGGGCCCGTGGTGCTTATCAGTCACAATCACTACGACCACCTGGACAAATATTCGGTAAAGGAACTTATCAAGAAAGGCGCGGTGTTTGTCGCGCCCCTGGGTTTGAAAAAATTTTTTACGAAACTCGGCGCCAAAGAAGTGTACGAACTTGACTGGTGGCAGGACATCCGGATAGGTTCCCTCAGCTACACCCTGCTTCCGGCCCAGCATTGGTCCCGGCGGATCGGCCAGGCTTCGGGCGGAACCCTCTGGGGGAGTTACCTGATACAGGGCTCCAAAACGGTTTACTTCTCCGGGGACACCGGGTATTTCCGGGGCTTTGAGGAATACGGCAGACGCTACCGGATAGATTACGCCATCCTGGGGGCGGGGGCCTACGAGCCCCGCTGGTTCATGCACTACTCCCACATGAATGTGGCGGAATTCTTTATGGCCGCGGAGGATCTGAAAGCTTCCGTGGCGATTCCCATGCACTTCGGCGTTATCAGCCTGAGCGACGAGCCCCCGCTCTACCCGCTTTACGAGATTGATGAATACCTCGATAAATCCCCTAATGGAAAGGCCGGCCTTAAAGGGAAGATACGGCCCCTGCGGGTAGGGGAATACCTGGATCTGAGATGACAGCAGTTCTCAGTTTCACTATTCTCAGTTTAACTACGGCGAACCTGAGGTTCGACAGAAATGGAGGCGTCCTCGTATACCGTCTCGGGCTTTTCGTAAAGGTAGTGCCGGGCCTTGGGGATAAGATCGGGAAGATACTCCGGTACCGGGGCCTTGAATCACTCAAAAATGTACTCCGTCTGAGGACTGATGTTCCCCGCCCGGGCGGCGCGGTAATTGTCAAGGCCCTGGGCTTCCTTGAGTTTGGCGTAGGCGTAGGCGGACGCTACCGAATCGGTGTCCGGGTTCCGGTGACCGATGATATAAACAGTTTTTTTCATACGTTATTAACCACCGTGATAGAGTGAGAATCAAAAATAAAATCGCCGTCTGTCCGCAGGCGGTGATCTACCAGGATGTTTCCCTTCGCGAAGGCGGCGTACAGTTTTTTTCCCTCTTTCCGTTCCAGGGTATATGGACGCCCCCGCAGGTTGATGAGCCCCCATGTTTTTCCGCCGCGGCTTGTCAGGAGGTACACGTCCTTTTCCAGGGTAAAGGCCCCGTACTCGTCCCCGGCCAGGGTGTCGTAGAGCCGGGAGAGCCGTCCGGTAAGGGCGAGATCCTCCACGGTAAGCCGCGCCGGATCGTCGGAGAACATGATCTGGGCGGCCAACAGGAAGTTTACCAGGCCAATAAGCTCCTTCTCTTTTTCGGTTAAGCGGCAGTTTACGCTCCGCAGAAACACTACATCCGGATCGTTCAGGTAAAGAACGCCGTTAAGAAAAGATCGGCCGATAGTGTTTTTGATGTTGAGGTAGGCGCCGGGGCGGCCTGTGTGGCCCAGGAGTTTAACCAGGTTCCAGTCCCACTCCTCCCTGGTGTCCGCCCCAATCCTGAAAAGGGGGAAGCGGGAATAGGAGAGGCCCAGGGGCCCGCCGCAGCCCAGGTAGGCCACCGGGAGGCCGGCGCTGTTCTTTTTGCGGGAAACGATTGTTTCACAGGCCCTTTCGTAGTGTTCGTGAACCGCGCCTCCTTCCGCGTGAAGCCCGGAAAGCATCCCCGCGTAGAGGAAATCTATTTTGAGGTAGCGGAAACCCCACTGGTCTATGGCGCGGTCTACCAGGGAACGGATGTAGGCCAGCACATCGGAGCGGGAAAGATCGAGACAGTAATACCTGCCGTCCCAAAGGTGGTTGAACCCCGCGGAAACGGGCCGCCCCCTCCGGTCCCGCAGGAGCCATTCGGGTTTTTCCCGGAAGATCCGTGCCCGGCGGGTAACGATAAAAGGCGCAATCCAGAGGCCGGGGATAAGGGCGGCCTGTTCTATTTTCTCCGCCAGATACGTAAGCCCCCGGGGGAAGCGGCCGTCGTCTGCCTCCCAGTCCCCCACGGCCCTTTCCCAGCCGTCGTCTATCTGGAAAACAAAAGTCTCCCCCCGATCCAGGTAGCGCAGCTTGAGCAGGTTTTCTGTTTTCTTAAGGCTTTCCAGATCTTCAAGGATCAGCGCCTCGTTGATATTGGTGTAGTGATTGTACCAGGATTCGTAGCCTCCCGCCGCCCGGCCGGCCCGCCGGTAAGTCCCGGGCCGGGGAATGTGTTGGGGGTAGAGAAAATCGAGGCTGGCGAAACGCCCCTCCTGCCGGTAGAGGGCGGCGATAGTATCCTTCAGTTCGAAGTAGGATCCGGCGATAAAAACGCAGAGTTCCGCCAGGGTTTCCCCGGCCCGCCATTGCTTGCCCGGGCAAAAGACCTCGGCGTTAAGGCGCTTCTTCTTTCCGTTGATCCGGAAGCTTACCGGGGCCAGCTTTTTTTCCCCCGCCCCTCCCTCCATCGAGGCCAGGCAGAGGCAGGTTTCCCCGGCCCGGATGTATACGATGAAGTGCCCGGTAATCTCCCCCCGTTCCGGCCTGCCGCCCTCCCGGCCGGTAAGTTTGATAAGCTCCGGCAGGATCAGCACCCGGCGGGGCAGGGTTTCCCCGGGGCAGAGTTCCCAGCCCGGGGACCAGGACTGCCAGCCCCCACTGTGGATAAAGAGCGGCCCCTTCCCGAAAGCCTCTCGGGCTTCGGCCCCGATTTTAAAAACGCCCCCCCTGTTCCGGCTTAAACCCCGGGGGGGCAGGCTGAGGAGTTCGTCAAAAGACCAGGAGCCAATGACAAGCGCCCCGGTCTTCTTTCCGGGTACCAGGGAGGCCGGGTTTCCCCCGGCGCTGAAACGCAGGTGTACCCGCCCCCCGCTTATTGTTTCCGTGGTAACGATCCCCGATATGCCCATAAACGCCCCTGTGGGCCCCCAAACCCCCGGTTTTAAAGACGCCACTATGAAATCCGTGGTCAATATTCTAATATCAAAACCGGAGTTTGGCAAATAACGATGATTGAACTGGTTGTTTTTCTGGGAAACCCCGGCCCCGAGTATGAGCGTACCCGGCA
>JAISWN010000063.1 GCA_031271075.1 Treponema sp. | reverse complement strand
GAATTCAACCTCTTTGGTAAACACCTGCCGGGCGGCCAGAGAGACCACCTTGCCGTCGTTTTCCTCAATTTCCGAGTCTTTGAGCATGGAAAGCTGGTAAGACCTGCGGGAAGCGGCGGAGGTAATTCCGTACATATTGTCATCGTATTCGATTAATTCTTGCAAAGGAAAAATCATAAGCGGTAGTTTAGCAAATAGGATGCGTTGTGTAAAGCTGCCGCGTATCAGGAGAGGGCGCGGCGCGCGTAACGTAATTGACAGAAACCGGCCTATACCGCTAGCATTTAGCTATTGACATCTAACTGTTGAACCTAAGGTTCGCGTGATGTTTCTGAGGTAAGCGATTGGAGAAGGAGTTTATGTGGCCAAAGAAGAAGCAATTGAGGTAGAAGGAATCGTCCGGGAAGCCCTGCCTAATACCATGTTCAGGGTGGAATTGGACAACCAGAACGGCCACCTCATCATGGCTCATCTTTCAGGAAAAATGAGAAAGCACTATATCCGTATAGTTCCCGGCGACCGGGTACGGATAGCCCTTTCGCCCTACGATCTCAGTCGGGGCCGGATTATTTACCGTGAGCGTTAGGAGCCTCTGGGTTTCCGCGCCTAATTCCCTTTCAACAGTACCCAAGTTGCCCCCTTTCCCCCGGAACGGGAATCCCGGTGGCCGCTTTCCCCGGCAAAAGGGCAGCTTTCGATAAATTGCCGCACCGTGCGCTTTAAGACCGCCTCTCCCCCCGAATGGTTTCCCTTTCCGTGGATCACCGTAACTTTGAGGAAGCCTTGGCTTTTGGCGTGGGCAAAAAAACTCTCCAGGGAGGCCCAGGCTTCATCCTGGCTTAGCCCGTGGAGATCGATTTCCGCGTCCGGTTTCCGGGTCAGGAGGCGGCGGCGCTTTTCAGCGGGGGAGCTGGAGATGTCCCCTTCCTCCGCGTCTTTGTCGTAGACCCCGTGGGTATTAAGCCAGCGGATTAAGGAAAGGGCGGCGTTTCCCAAAGGGGGCGTTTCGTCCTCCCCGCCGGGGGCAGGTTTTTCTCTACCCTGCCGCGGTCCTGTCCCGGCCGCCGGGTTCTTTGTTTTGCATCCCGATTTGCCCCCGGATCGGAAGGCGCCGGGTTTCCCGGTCTCCCTTTCCCACTGCTCAAGTATTTCGCCGAAATCCATAAGGGCTCCTCTCCAGTAAAACGCAGGGCAGCCCTTCCCAAAGACGCATGAGGTCCTTAGTAAAAAACCAGCTCCTCTACCCTTACCCAGCCGGCTCTTCCCCCCTCTTTCCTGTCGGGGATCTCCGCGTAGGCCCAAGAGCCCCGGAGGGAGCGGACAAGTACCCGGCAGCCTTCCTCAAACCGGAAGGCAGCGGCGCTTTCCGGGCCGGGAATCCGGAAGGCATCGGCCTCCCTGGTCAGAGCCGGCCGGGACAGGCTGGAAAGGCCGGGGAGGGAAAGTTCAATACGGGAAAAATCCCCCAGCCTCCACAGGGCGAATAGCGCCGGAAGGGCGAAAAAAACCGTAAAAAACCTGAAAAACCGCGCGGGTTTCTTTAAACGAGGCTGTCCCAACCGGAACCGGCTCAGATTTCCAACAACTTTATAACACCAGGCCAGGCCGGGGGTTACCCGTTTTTTTGGGGGGAGGAAGCTGAGGAACAGGGAGGCCAGGGCCAGGGCGGCGGAGACGGCAAAGACCGCCGCCAGAAGAAAGGAGGGCCGCCAGGTTTCGTCTCCGTTCCCGGAAAGGCCCAGCGTTTTTTCCAAGTCCCGGCGGAGGGGGATCAGGGCCGGCCCCCCGGTGTAGTCCCGCTCGTTCCGCCTGAGTTCGGCCAGAGCCTCAACCCGGAGACCCCTGTCCCAGAGGGCCTTTGCCTGTTCCCGGATACTCCCGCAGCCCGCCCTGAAGGGGGGGAAGGGGTCGAGCGCGGTTTGCGGAAAGGAAAGGTTCTCCCGGGCCGGGGGCGCGGGGGAAACAAAGGGTTCCTCCGGGGATGAGCCCGGAGCCGCGGGGTCGGAGGCTGCCGTTTGATCCCGGTTCCCGCCGCGGCTTACCGGGACGCTTAGGGCGGGGACATCCAGGCTGTAATCCCCGGCGGGGACGCTGAAACCGGGGATGTTGAGACGGCCTTCCTCCAGGGGAATGAGCCGGAGCCGGAGAAGGACCCCTGCGGCCTCGTCGTCTTCCCGGGGAGGGGAGGCTTCCAGGATCGCCCCGATAGGCGTCCGGGGCATGAGGGTCTGCGGGGAAGGGAGGGGAAGGCGGGGATCCCAGCCCTGGTGGGCAAGGGTAAGTTCCGCCTCTTCCCCCGGATGGAGCAAGGCGGGGATCCCCTTCCAGGAGAGCCGGGGGCTCCGCGCCGGGGAAGGCCGTCCGGCCCCAGCCTCGCCGGGGGCCCTGACGAGAAACTGGACGGCCGGGGAAAGGAACCGGATACGCCTCTCCTTATTCCCCTCGTCTCCGGTTTTTTCCGGGTCTTCCGGAGCTTCGGGTCTCTCCGGGTCTTCCGGCGCCGGGACGGAGAGTTCAAAGGGTCCCAGGGAGACAAGGCCGGGGGCGTTGAGGAAAAAGTAGTATTCCAGCATGGTTTGACGCCGGGCGGTTCCATCGGGGCCTTCCGTAATCCGGGGTTCAACCCGTATCCGATCCAGGGAAAGGGCGGGGGGCAGGGGAGGGAGTTCCGCTTCCACTTCCCGGGGGAGGGGATGATCCACCAGGAAGCGGATGGCCCAGTATTCCCCGGCAAGGGGGGATTGGGGGAAGGTCGCCGTCTCCAGCCGGGGCGAAACCTGGGCTTCCAGGCGGCCGGCCAACGGCAGGAGAAAGGCCAGGAGCCCTGCCAGGAACAAACAATTTGCCGGGGCCGGGCGCTTTGCCCTGAGGGGGTTCAATAATCCGGGCCCGCCGGGGGGGGCTCTATCCATTGCCGGCTTCTCCATTGATTCTGTTCCTTCCTGCTCAGGTAGTCGAAGAGGGCCTGGGCCCCCTGGTTCCCCCTTTCCCCGCCTTCCCCCCGGCCGGCGGAGGATGTCTTACCCTGGGGCCGGGCGAGGAGGCTCAGTTCCAGGTTGCGTTTCGCCTCTACCCGGCTGCCGTCGATCTCCAAAGCCCCCCGGAAAGCCTCCGCGGCTCCGTCAAAATCCTCCTCCCCAAAGAGAACCAGCCCGGTATTGTAGCGGATCCGGTAGGACAACTCCTGCCGCCCTTTAGGGGGCTTCCCCTGGGCCGTGCCCAGGGCGGCCTCCGCCGCGTTGAAGCGTTCCAGGGCCGCTTTTCCCTCGTCCAGGGCCTGGTAACTTGAACCCAGGCCGTACTCCGCGTAGGGGATCGCTTCCGGGTAGTCCAGGGCTTTAAGGTAGGCGGAAATCGCCTGGGTGTACATGCCCTGGGACTGGTAGAAATTCCCCTCTATGATGAGGAGCCTTCCGGGGAAGAGTGAACAGGCCCCCAGCAGCGGAAGGAGAAGCAGGGCCGCCAAGGGGAACGGTGCAACTCCGTGGTTAAATTTCCCCATGGCGATCCCTCCGGGCTAAAAGACAGCATTTGGAGGCCCCGAAAAAGAGCAGGGCGGCAAGGACAAAGAGGTTCCACCGGGGCTTTTTTTCGGTCCGGCCGCCTCCCGCCCCCGATTCAAAGGCCAGGGACTCAAGGTAAGAGCGGAGGAGCCGGGACGCCCCGGCTGAATTCCCGTCGATGTAGATTCCCCCGCTTTTTACCGCGGCCTTTTCCAGGAGTTCCGGCCTGCGGCGGCTTATGACGGGAATCCCGGTCTCCAGGGGAACCGGCGCGCCCTCGTCGGAACCGATTCCCACCGCCGCCAGGGTTATTTCCCGGAGGATGGCCCGGTCTACCGCCTCGTTCAGGGCGCCGCTCAGGGCCTCCCCGTCGGAGAGGAGGACGATGACCCGCCTGGAGGGGAAGGAATCGCTAAAGGCGGTCGCGGCGGCGTCTACCAGGGCTTCCAGATCCGTACCCGACCCGGTAAGGGCCGAGGCGCCCGCGGCGGCCAGGAAATTCAGGGCCGCCTCGCTGTCGCCGGTCAGGGGAAGGGCCAGCACTCCCCGGCCCCGGCTTACCGCGGCGCCGAAACGGACCCCGCCTATGTTTTCCACCGTTTCCCGGCCGATTTCAGCGGCCCTTTCCAGCCGGGAAACATCGGTATCCCGGGCCTCCATGCTCCGGGACAAATCCAGGGCCAGAACCACGTCGAGCCCCCGGCGGTACTCCGGGACGATCCTGAGCCCCCAGCGGGGACCGGAGAGGGCGGCGATAAGGCAGCCCAGGGAGAGCCAGAAGAATATCTGGGACAAACGGAAGCGCCTTCTGAGGGTTTTTGCCCGGCTTCCGCCATCCGGGGTTCCCCCTTCCGGGCCGGGGGAGTCCCCGCCGGCTTCCTCGATGCCGGCCACCTCGATGGGGGGGGACGCAAAAAGGGCGAAGAAACCAAGCCCCCGGCGACCCCGGTATCCACGATCCAGGATGAAGCGGAACAGGATACAGGCGGCCAGGAGGGCGAAGGCCCAGAGAACCTGGGGTTTTTCCAGGACGAAGGATCCCTCAAGCCCGGTAAAGGAAAGGGCCGCGCCGTTCATACCCAGCCTCCCAGGAGGAAGCGGCGGAGGAAGTGGGAACCGGCCAGCAGGCCCAGGGCCAGGACGATCAGGGGCTCCTGGCGCCCCCTCCGCCTGATCAGAACCCCCGGCCGGCTTATGGTCCGCTCTTCCCCGGCGATCCGGGAAAAGGCCCCGCCCAGGGCTTCCCCGGAGGGCGCGGAGATGTAGATCCCCTCCCCGGCCTGGGCAATAGCCCTGAGGCTTCCCGCGTCAAAACGGGAATCAAAGGTCCCGGTTCTCCGCATCCGGGTGAAGGGATCCACGTAGTCGATTGGGATCTCCCCGCCGCTTCCTATGCCCACTACCCAGAGGGAAATCCCCAGATCCCGGAGTACCGGCGCGGCGCTCAGGGGATGTACCGCCCCGGCATTGTTTTCCCCATCCGAGAGCAGCACCACCGCCCGGCGGGGGGCAGGGGAATTCCGCAGGTGCAGGGCGGCCACGGCAAGGCCCAGACCCAGGGCCGTACCGTCTCCCAGCTCGGCGATCCGGAGGCTCTCCAGCCGGGAGTAGAGGGCCCGGCGGTCAACCGTGGGGGGCACCATCAAGGCCGCGTCATAGCCCACCGCCGCCAGGCCGATGGCGTCGGAAGGCCGGTT